>JACRLM010000080.1 GCA_016235255.1 Nitrospinota bacterium
AAATCCATTCTTCCCTTGCCAGTTTTCCCGTTACCGTTTACTCTTTTCATGTGACCTCCTTGCTTTCCGTTGTTTTCGTTCAAAAACATGGTAGCAGGTGAGGTCATACCTTCGTTTCAACTAAGTTTAGGACACTTTCATATTTTAGTATCTTGGGAAAGGATTTAGAAATGAAAAAGGAGAAATGCGGCAATGGCTCCAAACGAAAGAGTTTTCGGACGCGAATCGAAGAACAGACTTTCCGAAGCGGCGGCTCCGGGCCTTGAAGGGGCGCAGGCTGCGCTTGAAACGTTTTATTTCTCGTTTAATAACAGGTCAATAGAAACGTTGCGGCAGGTCTGGCGGAATGACGGATTCATCCAGTTGAACAATCCATTAGGTGGGATCATAAGAGGCATCGAAGGGATAACCGGCCTTTATGACCGCGTGTTCAATGGCCCTGCGCGGGTGTGGGTGGAATTTTACGACATCATGGAATATATCAGCGGCGACATGGCGGTGTTCGCCGGGCGGGAGCGCGGAGAGTTTTCTAAAGGTGGCGTTGTGATACCCCTGGCGATTCGCACCACGCGGGTTTTCAAATATACACAGGATTCAGGATGGCGGCAGGTCCACCATCATGGCTCGATAGACGACGCGAAACTGCTGGATGAATATCAGAAAGCGGTGAGGGGGTGATTAGGAATAGGCGGGACTATATGGCATAATTATCATGCTTTTAAAACAAAAACAGGAATTATGACAACCCAGGAAGCTATCAACAAAATGGTGGAGACGGTGGCCAGCCGTTTCCAGCCGGAGAAAATAATCCTGTTTGGCTCCCATGCGCATGGAGCGCCGGGGCGGGACAGCGATGTTGATTTGCTTGTTGTGATGCATGTTGAAGGTTCAAAGCGGGAAAAAGCTGCGGAAATAGACCTTGCATTGGCGGACCGCAAACTGCCTTTGGACCTGATAGTGGTGACGCCCGAGGAAATCGAAAAATATAAAGATGAAGTTGGCACAATAATCCGGCCAGCCATGAGAGATGGCAAGGTGGTTTATGAGCGCGCCACCTGACAGGGCAAAGCTGGCGCAACAATGGATTGAGAAGGCGGAGCATGATTTGCTCAACGCCGAACATACACTTACCTTAATGGATAATTGCCCATACGACACCGTATGTTTTCATGCCCAACAGTGCGCCGAAAAATATCTGAAAAGCCTGCTTGTTTATCACGGAATCGATTTTCCCAAGACACATGATCTGGTCCTTTTAAGGAATTTGCTTCCTGCATCGGCTCCCGATGTCAATTTGGCCTGGCTGCGGACGCTAAACAGGTATTCAGTGGAAGCAAGATATCCTGGTGATTGGGAACCAATAACGAATGAGGAGGGAAAAGTGGCGGTGCAGATGGCGAAAGAAATCAAAAAAGCGTCAATCGGCTATTTGCAGTCAAAACTTTAAGAAAAACTATCCTTTCCCTATCCTCTCCATCCCCCCCATATATGGCCGCAGCGCTTCGGGGATCGTGATTGAGCCGTCCGCCTGCTGGCAGTTCTCCATTATCGCCACCACTGTGCGCCCGACAGCAAGGCCGGAGCCGTTTAACGTGTGGGCGAATTCGGCCTTTGCCTTTTTGTCCCGCTTGAATTTCAGGTTCATCCGGCGGGCCTGGTAATCGGTGAAATTGGAGCAGGAGGAAATCTCGCGGTATCTCCCCTGGCTGGGTATCCACACTTCAAGATCGTACGTGCGCGCGGACGAAAATCCCAGGTCGCCAGCGCAAAGGGCGATCACCCGGTATGGCAGATTCAGCCTTTTCAATATCTCTTCCGCGTCCGCCGTCAGGCTTTCAAGTTCCGCCTCGCTATCTTCCGGCTTCACGATTTTCACCAGTTCCACTTTATTGAACTGGTGCTGGCGGATAAGCCCAGTGGTGTCCTTGCCATACGATCCGGCCTCGGAGCGGAAACAGGGGGTGTGCGCGGCCATCTTGATGGGGAGCTGTTCACCGTCCAGTATTTCACCGGCGTACATATTCGTCACCGGGACTTCCGCTGTGGGAATCAGCCAAAGGTCCCTCCCTTCAAGCTTGAAAAGCTCCTGGGAGAATTTCGGGAGCTGGCCGGTGCCGGTCATGGTCTCCGATGTGACCATATAGGGGGGGAGTATCTCGGTATAGCCGCGCTCGTTTATGTGCAGGTCGAGCATAAAGTTGATCAACGCCCGTTCCAGCCTTGCTCCGGCGCCCCGGTAAAGAGAGAATCTGGCCCCTGAAAGCTTCGCGGCGCGGGGAAAGTCCAGCACGCCAAGGCTTTCGCCCAGTTCCACATGCGATTTCGGGGCAAAGCCCAGCTCGGATGGCGTTCCCCATCTGCGTATTTCAACGTTGTCCGCCTCCGATTTGCCGTCCGGCGTGGCGTCATTCGGAATGTTGGGGACGCATAAAAGAGAGAAACGGATTTTGTCCTCTATCTCCCGGAGCTTTTCCTCGTATCCCTTGATGCTGTCCCCCATTTCGCGCACCTGCGCTTGAAGCGCCTCCGTGTCCCCCCCCGTCTTTTTCATCTCCCCGATTTTACGGCTCATCTCGTTGCGGGTCTTTAAAAGCTCTTCGGAGGCGGTGGTCATGCCCCTTCTCTGCGCGTCCTGGCTTATCACAGCCTCAAGGCCAAAATCCTCCCCTCCCCTTCGCCCAAGTTGTTTTATGACCTGTGCGGCGTTCTCGCGGACAAGCTTAATGTCTAGCATGTGGATTTGGAACCGTCCTTACTTTCTTGATTTCGGAAGGCTGGCTCTTCTTGGCAAGCCGCTTCTTTATCGATTCGATTTTACGGTCTATGAGCGGCTTGTCCGGATAGCGCTGCTTCAAGTCGTTGTATTCCTCCAGGGCCCTGGCCTGCTGCTCCATTTCCTCGTAGCAGATGGCTATCCCGAGCCGGATGTCATACTCGTACTTGCTTTTGGGCGAAGCTTCCATGATTTTCTGGAAAAGCGTCAAGGCGCCCTTGGCGTCGTTGAGTATGAACTTGCTGTTGGCGATCTGATATTGCGAATCGAGCGTGTAAGCGCCGCCGGGATACTTGTCCAGAAGGCTTTGGTACTCCACTATCGCCTGCTGAAAATCCCCTTTGCGGAAATACGCCGAGCCAATTTTAAAGCGGTACTCCTCCTCGCTGACCTTGCCTTTGTGTTCGTTGAGGATGCGCTGGTATTGCATCACGGCGAGGTCGTATTTTTTGAGCGACTGCTCGTATATCTCGGCGATATAGTTCTTCGCCTTAAGGTCCAGTTCGCCGTTTTTTTCCTTTTCTCCCACCCGCGCGAAAAACTCTATCGCCTTGTCCGGCTCGTTCAAGTCCAGGTAATGAATTTCGCCCAGCTTGAAAAGCGCCCTGCCGGCGAAAGAAGAGCTGGGATATTCCTCCACCACCACCCGCAGCTTGGAAACGGACTCGGACTGGCGGCCGTTTAGCCACAGTTTTTCGGCCTCTTCATACAGGGCCTGATCCCTGTCGCCACAGGCGGCCAGCGACAGGATCACACACAGGAGCGCCGATAGAAGACTATTCGCTCTCAATATTCTCGCTCCCGGAGGGCTCTTCTCCGTCTGGCTTGGGAGTGACCGCCGCCGCGTCCCCCTGGTCGGAAACTGAGCTGAAGGACACAACCTTGTCCCCCTCGCCGACATTTATCACGCGCACCCCTTTGGTGTTCCTGCCGATGAGAGACACCTCGGCGGCGCCTGTGCGGATGGCCACGCCGTTCTTGCTGATTATTATCAGCCCGTCGCTGTCCTTCACAAGCTTCACGCCCACCACCGCGCCGGACTCCTCGTCGCACTTGATGTCTATCACGCCCTTGCCTCCGCGCCCTTGCAGCGGGTAAAGGGATATGGCGGAGCGCTTTCCGTATCCATCTTCCTTGATGGTGAAGATGGTGGAAGAGTCCTGGTCTTCATCGGACACCGCCACCATGCTCACCACGGTGTCCCCTTCGTCCAGCCTGATTCCGCGCACCCCCCGGGCCACCCGGCCCATGGGGCGAAGGTCGTTCTCGTGGAACATGATGGACATTCCAAGCCTGGATGTCAGAAGTATCTTCTTGTTCCCGTCGGTGACGGTGACGGCGATGACGTCGTCCCCTTCCTCCAGGTCTATCGCGATGATGCCGCCGGAATGGATGCGGGAGAAAGCCTCCATGTCGGTCTTCTTTATGTACCCTTTCCGGGTGGTGGTCACAAGGTATGTCCCCGGCTTGAACTCCGACACGGGGAAAATGGTGGCCACCTTTTCGCCCGGCTGAAGCTGGATCAGGTTGACCACGGCCTTGCCGGAGCCGGAACGGGAAGATTCCGGGGCCTCGTACACCTTTTTGCGGAAGACGCGCCCCTTGTCGGTGAAGAACAGTATGTTGTCGTGGGTGGAGGCGACGAAAAGCTCGTTTACGATGTCCTCCTCCTTCATGCTCATCCCGCGCACTCCTTTGCCCCCCCGTTTCTGGGCGCGGAAAATGTCCAGCGCGCTGCGCTTTATGTATCCCATGGTGGAGATGGTGACCACCATGTCCTCCCTGGCGATCAGGTCCTCCACGTCCACTTCGCTTTCCAGCGGCACAAGGCGAGTCCTGCGGACGTCGCCGTACTTGGTCTTTATCTCCTGCAGTTCTTCCTTGATGATGCGAAGCTTCTCTTCCTCATGGTCGCGGATAAAGGTGAGCCGTTCGATGGTCTTCAATATCTCCGCCAGTTCGTCCATGATCTTCTGGCGTTCAAGGCCGGTGAGCCTTTGCAGCCGCAGGTCCAGAATGGCCTTGGCCTGGATTTCGGAGAACTCGAAACGGCTGATAAGCTGTTTTCTCGCATCGTCCGGGCTGGAAGCCTTGCGGATAAGTTCGATCACCGCGTCCAGATGGTCCAGCGCCTTGGCAAAGCCCGAAAGGATGTGCTCCCGCTCCCTGGCGCGGGCCAGGTCGAAAAGGGTCCTGCGGGTGATGATCTCTATCCTGTGCTCCTTGAAATGGTGGAGCATTTCCTTGAGGTTGAGCTGCTTTGGCTGTCCGTCCACCAGCGAGATGAGGATGACGCCGAAGGTTTCCTGCAACTGGGTGTGCTTGTAAAGCTGGTTTAGCACCACCTGCCCCATGGCGTCGCGCTTAAGCTCGATAACTATGCGCATTCCCTCACGGTCCGATTCGTCCCGGATGTCGGAAATGCCGGGGACTTTCTTGTCCCGTGTCAGCTCCGCGACCTTTTCTATAAGGCGCGCCTTGTTCACCTGGTAAGGTATTTCGGAGATGATGATCTGCTCCCGATCCCCTTTTTCCATCGGCTCGATGGTGGCCTTCGAGCGCATTATGATCAGCCCGCGCCCAAGGTGATATGCCGATCGGATGCCGGTGGAGCCGTGGATTTCGCCACCGGTGGGGAAATCCGGGCCGGGGATAAACTCCATCAGGTCGTCAATGGAGCTTTCCGGATGATCTATCAAATGGACCAGGCCGTCTATCACCTCCCTGAGGTTGTGGGGCGGGATGTTCGTCGCCATCCCCACAGCGATGCCGCCAGCGCCGTTTATCAACAGGTTGGGAATTTTGGCCGGCAATACGACAGGCTCGGATTCGGACTCGTCGTAGTTGGGGATGAAGCTTACGGTCTCTTTTTCCAGGTCCGCCAGCATCTCGTCGCTTATTTTCGCCAGCCTCGCTTCCGTATAACGCATGGCCGCCGGGGAGTCCCCGTCCACCGAACCGAAGTTTCCCTGCCCGTCAACCAGCATGTACCGCAGTGAAAAGGTCTGGGCCATCCGAACCAGCGCCTCATAAACCGCCACGTCTCCATGCGGATGGTATTTGGCGATAACTTCACCGACAGTGCGGGCCGATTTTTTGTACGCCTTGCTGTGTACGTTTCCCATGCCATGCATGGCGTAAAGAATGCGGCGGTGAACTGGTTTTAGACCGTCACGCACGTCCGGCAAGGCGCGCGAGACGATGACACTCATGGAGTATTCAAGGAAGGAGGAACGCAACTCGTCCTCGATGGAAACCGGTATGAGTCCGGTGTTTATTTCGCTCATTCTATCTCTTTGAATTTAAATTCGTTACCATCTGCGCCACAAGCGTACATTTTACCATTTCCGGGTCTTTTTTTTAAGTCCTATTTTTATTTTTATACTCTTGTATTTCAATGCGTTGCGAATAACTGGGGATCGGGGTCAATCCTGCCTGCGCATATCGCTGATATATATGTTCTTCGGCGTTGAGTATTGACTGTGTTAACAATTTCCTGCAGTTCCTGCATTGTGAAGAACGGTTCCACCTGATAATATAAGCCGCGAGGGGATACAAGTTTTGTTAATTAAAACCGGACAAAAGTCCGGTGATTTCGAAAGTGTCCTAAACTTAGTTGAAACGAAGGTATGACCTCACCTGCTACCATGTTTTTGAACGAAAACAACGGAAAGCAAGGAGGTCACATGAAAAGAGTAAACGGTAACGGGAAAACTGGCAAGGGAAGAATGGAT
>JACRLM010000081.1 GCA_016235255.1 Nitrospinota bacterium
AAATCCATTCTTCCCTTGCCAGTTTTCCCGTTACCGTTTACTCTTTTCATGTGACCTCCTTGCTTTCCGTTGTTTTCGTTCAAAAACATGGTAGCAGGTGAGGTCATACCTTCGTTTCAACTAAGTTTAGGACACTTTCCGAAACGCCTGTCATTGATGGCCGCACAAGACCGCAAATCCCATAAGGTATTCCACGTTCCCCTTGCGCCCCTCTATCGGCGACCGGGTGACGCCAAGATACGCAAGGCCCGGGAGGGCGATGGCGCGAGCGCTCTCCTTTTTGTTTCTCCCCCTTGAGTGCCCCGAAGGGGGGAGGGGGTGGCATGTTGGCGATGGTTCCTGATTTGGTTCACCTCCCCCGCCGCTTTGCGGAGCCCCCTCCTTGTAAAGGAGGGGAAACGGGGCTTCGGACGAAGTTGACGCGCCGCCTGTCTGGAAAAACGTCCTGACATCCTCCAACACCTTCTGGCGCACTTTTTCGTCCCGCACGATTCCTCCCTTCCCAACATTCTCCCTGCCCGCCTCGAACTGCGGCTTCACCAGCAACACGGCGAATCCGCCCGGTTTGAGCGCTGGCAGGGCGGGGGGGATGGCAAGCCGCAACGATATGAACGACACGTCCGACACGATCATGTCCACCATGTCCGGGATCATCCCCGGCGAGAATTCCCGGGCGTTCAGCTTTTCCATGCAGACCACGCGCGGATCGGAACGCAATTTGTAATCAAGCTGGTTTTCCCCCACGTCCACGGCATACACCTTCGCCGCGCCGCGTTGCAATAAACAGTCTGTGAACCCGCCGGTGGAGGCGCCTATGTCCAGGCAGACGAATCCCTCGACATTGATATGGAAAAAGTCCAGCGCGTGGGCGAGTTTTACCCCGCCACGGGAAACATAGGGGTGGTCCTTGCCTTTGATTTCGATAGCGGCCTCTTCGTCCACCAGCGCCCCGGCTTTGGCGGCCAACACGCCCTCCACCGTCACCAGCCCCGCCATTATCAGCGCCTGTGCGCGTTGGCGGCTTTCGGCGAGATGGCGCTCAGTGAGAAGGATATCCAGCCGCTTTTTGGGCATGCGAGGATCCGTTGACGGGATTGGCCGAGCGCGAATCGTGGACGAATTCCCTGGCGGCGCGTTCTATTCCGTTTGCGTCCAGCCCGAACTTTTCGCGCTGTTCGGCCTGGCTTGCGTGCTCCACGAAAACGTCCGGCAGGCCCAGGCGCCGCACCGCCACATGGGGGATGCGTTTTGATTCTATAAGCTCCATCACCGCGGAGCCGAACCCGCCAGCAAGGGTGTTCTCCTCCACGGTCATCAGCAGGCCGCATTTCTCGCCCATCCGTTCGATAAGCTCCGCGTCCAGCGGCTTTACGAACCGGGCGTTCACCACGGCTACGTCCAGCCCTTCGGCGCTCAGGCGCACCGCCGCCTCCAGCGCGGCGTACACCGGATTGCCCGCGGCGATTATGCAAAGGTCCGCCCCGTCCCGCAAAAGTTCCCCCTTGCCGATGGCCACCGGCGGTGTGTCCGAGGCATTGCGCGTGCCGAAAACGGCGCCGCGAGGGTATCGTATGGCGGCGGGGCCGGGATGGTCCACGGCGGCCTTTAGCATAAGCGGAAGTTCATGTTCGTCCTTTGGCGCCATCACCACCATGTTGGGCACGCAGCGAAGGTATGTGTAATCGTACAGCCCCTGATGCGTTGCGCCATCCTCGCCGACGAGCCCGGCCCGGTCCACCGCGAAGGTGACGTTCAGGTCCATCAGGCATACGTCGTGCGCGATCTGGTCGAAAACGCGCTGCAGAAACGTTGAGTATATCGCCACAACAGGTTTCATCCCGTCGGCCGCCATGCCAGCCGCGAAGGTGGTGGCGTGCTGCTCGGCGATTCCCACATCATAGAACCTGTCCGGGAATACGCCGGCGAATTTGGAAAGCCCGGTCCCCTCCGGCATGGCGGCGGTGATGGCGACGATGCTTTTGTCCTTTTTGGCGAGGTCAATCAAGGCGTCGGCGAAAACGTCCGTGTATGTCATTTTCGACACGGTCTTTATTGAGTCCCCCGTGGCCGGATGGAAAGGGGAGACGCCGTGGAACGATTGCGCCTTTTCCTCCGCCGGGGCGTAGCCTTTGCCTTTTGTGGTGATCACGTGGATCAGCTTGGGGCCCTTGAGGTCCTTGGCCGCCAATAACGTTTCGATAAGATAGGAGATTTCATGCCCGGCGATGGGGCCGACGTATTTATATCCCAGGTCCTCGAACAGTTTGCCGGGGACGATGATCCCCTTGATCGCCTCTTCGAACCTTTTGGTGAACTGCGCCACCTGGTCCCCCGCCACGCTCTGGATCACCTGGCCGAACTCTTCCTTCAACTTTACGTACCATTTGCCGGTGATGATGCGGTTGAGGTGCTGGGAAAGCGCCCCCACGTTGTGGGAGATGGACATCTTGTTGTCGTTCAGCACAACGGTGAGGTTGGTGTGCATGGCCCCGGCGTGGTTCAACCCTTCGAAGGCCAGCCCGGCGGTCATGGACCCGTCGCCTATTACGGCGATCACCTTGTTCTGTTTTCCGCGATGGTCCCGCGCCTGGGCAAACCCTAATGCGGCGGAGATGGATGTTCCCGCGTGGCCTGTGTTAAAGCAGTCGTACGGGCTTTCGGTCCTGCTGGGGAATCCGGAAATGCCGCCGGACTTCCTTAACGTGTTGAACCTCTCGTAACGCCCGGTGAGCAGTTTGTGGGCGTAGCACTGGTGCCCCACGTCCCAGATGATCTTGTCCTCCGGGGCGTCGTACACATAGTGCATGGCGATGGTAAGCTCCACCACGCCGAGGCTGGAGGCCAGATGCCCCCCGTTGCGGGAGACCACTTCGATGATCTTCGCCCGAAGCTCCTCCGCGAGCTTTTCCAACTCCGGAACATCGAGGGATTTTATGTCCCCCGGGCTTTTTATCCTTGAAAGTATTGGATATCCGCTGCTTTTATCCATCAGGCAATATTCGCACAATTTCGGGGATGTATCAATGGAATTGGGGGGTGCGCGCCAGTTTGTCATTCTGAGGCAAAGCCTGAGAATCTTGAACAAGGAGACCCTTCACTTCGTTCAGGGTGACAAGCAAATTAAAGGCGTATCCTGTCATCCCGGAAACCGTTATTTGCTTCCCCGTGGTCGCCTGACCACGGTTCTTTTATGCTCGGCGGGGTGTTGAGCCGAAGGCGTCACCCCGCCGTCATTAAATCTCACCGCGAAAAGTCAGGGCAGACCGCCATTCGGCCTGCAACGCACCGATGGACGTAAAATCCGTGGTCAGGCGACCACGGGGAAGCAAAAGCGCCTCCGTGCCTCTGTGGTGAAAATATCTTCATCTCGCCTCGACTGTGGTTTAATTAAATCTTATGAACGAAATAACCGGACACTACGAAAGCCTTCTCGCCGACGTTTATACCTGGATGTGCGGGGGGCGCGAGGCGAAGGTGCGGGAGAACGAATCGCTTTTTGAAAAGTGGGACATGCTCCCGAGGCTTTCCGGAGTGGCGTTCGACCTTGGGGCGGGGCCGGGATTTGCCGCAAGCCCACTTGCAAGGCGGGGCTATAAAGTCACCGCCGTGGACACCAGCCGCAAGCTTTTGGACGAGCTTTCCGCCAGCGCCGATGGAAAGTCCATCAAAACGCTCTGCGCCGACATGATGGACATCAGGAGGTTGGCCGGCGGCCCGGTGGAGCTTGTTACGGTTATGGGGGACACTATTTCACACCTTCCCGCGCACGAATCGCTGGAAACACTTTTGCGGGACATTTATAAAACCCTCGAACCTGGAGGAGGGCTGATTTTGTCATTCCGTGATCAGCCGGCGTCGCCGTCCGGGATCGTGAAAAAATTCACGGTGATGGCCGATGACACGCGCGAGTTCCACTGCGAAATAACGTATGAACGCGAAAGGATAAAGGTGACGGACACCATCCGTGTGAGAATCCCCGGCGGATGGGACGAGCGGAGCGGGACCTATCACAAGATACGCCTGACGGACGATCACGTCATGGCAAGCCTGGCGCAGGCAGGATTCACGGTCGAAGCGCGGGAGGTCGTTGGCGGATTGAGCGCGGTGATGGCGGGGAAGGGGGGATAGGGGGGCTGAATCTACGCCACTTCCCTGGCGTGTGCTATTTCCATGCGGCCGGCCGGGCGCACTTGGATTCCAGGATGCGGCTGCTATGCTTTGATTTATTAAGCATCAAAGCGGCGGACAATCCGGCTTCAAACGGCATGTTAAACCTGGGCAGGCGTTCCTTTTTGCCGGAAAGTTGCACCCTGGAAAGGTCGTGAATCGAATATTTGCATTTATTGATGAGGTGAAAAATACGTTTCAAGCGGTCTTTGTCTGGAGGGACTTCCAATGTACAACGAGGCGTCAGGCCCAATGCCGTCAGGCCGCTGATAAGGGCGAGGTATAAACGTTCATACCTGGCGTCATAGGGTATGTTGATGAACACCCAGTTGTCGTTCATCGGGGATTATTTATAGGCCACGCGAGTTTTAGCCGGAAATTCTTTCCGGATTTTACTGGATATATTCCTTTGCGCTCGCGGGCCGATTTGCTTGCGCGCCTGTTTGCGGACATCACTCATTAACGATAATATTTCCCTGACTTTCTTATTTGAGACGCCAAGGTCTTTGGCGACTTCGTCGAGTGACGGGGCTTTGCCTTTTAAGTCTTATCGGTTCCATGATTTCTTATTCTAAAGTAAGTGAAAATATATGTCAACGCCCCTTGAATTCTAAAACGCCCTTGCTATCACATATTTCGCAAGATCGCTCAATCTCTCTCCTCCGGAGCCTAATATCGCAAGATGTCCGATGGCGCGGTCGGTTAGGCGGGAGGCCAGTTTGCGGCTTTCGGCGACGCCCATCAAGGCGGGGTAGGTAAGCTTTTTCTTCCGGGTGTCGGAACCGGGAGTTTTGCCAAGGCTTGCAAGTTCGCCTTCGATGTCGAGTATGTCGTCCACTATCTGGAACGCCAGGCCGATGTTCTTGCCATACTCCGTGATGGCGTTGACCGCATCATTGTCCCCCCCGCCAAGCAAGGCGCCGCCGCGCACCGATGCGGCGATCAGTTTACCGGTCTTGTGGATGTGGATGTATTCCAGCGACGCCATGTCCCCCTCGGCGCCTTCCATCTGGATGTCCGCCATTTGCCCGCCCACGGTCCCCACCGATCCCACGGCGTTGGCGGTGTGGCGCGAAACTTCCAGCAACGTTTCGGGGCTGACGCCGGGAAAGTTGCGAAGGTTTGATATTATCTCGAACGCCAGGGTCAATAGCGCGTCCCCGGCCAGTATTGCCGCCGCCTCGCCGAACTTTTTATGGCTGGTGGGAAGGCCGCGCCGGTAATCGTCGTTGTCCATGGCCGGCAGGTCGTCGTGTATCAACGTATATGTGTGGATCGCCTCCAGCGCCACGGCGAAAGGGACCACGCGCGAACGCGCCCCGCCGACGGCGTCGCAGGCGGCCATCGCCAGCGTGGGGCGCAGCCTTTTGCCACCGGCGAACAGCGAATAACGCATCGCCTCGTGCAAAACGGCGGGGTGGGTTGCGGATGGCGGCACGAGCCTGTCCATGGCGTCGTCCACTATGGCCCGGATTTCGTTGAAATACGCGGTCAGCGGCATTGCTAAAACGGGGCGTCTTCGGACGGGTCGGCCGCAGGCTCTGTGGCAAGGGCGCCATCCTTGCCCCGGACGAGTTTTTCGATCTTTTTCTCCGCCTCGTCCAGCTTTTTCTGGAGGGTTTTGGCCATGCGGACCCCTTCCTCGAAAAGCTCTATGGACTTCTCCAGCTCCAGGTCGCCCCCCTCAAGCTTGCCGACGATCTCTTCGAGCCGCTTTAAGGCCGCCTCGAACTTGATTTCCTTGTTGTTCTCGCTCATAGCGATTGGAAGTCTAGCATGGAAAGGCAGGTTTGAGAATCACTGCTTGCGCTAATCTCCTGTAGTAGCGCCGCCATCTTGGCGGCAATTGCCGGCGGGACGCCTGCGCTACGGGGTGTCAGTACGCCCCTCTCACATTTTTGTTACATGACGTAAAATACTGTGGCATAATCGACTCCTAAGGGAATCAATCGGTTATAAATCAACAGTGACCGCAACTTTGTTCAAGGCTCAAAAAGGGGTGGACGAGGACCAGTCCGAAACTCCGCACCTTTCCCGGAAGGCTCTCATCGGCATCATCGGCCGCATCAGGGAATTCAAGGGGTTTTCCGTCCCGCAGTTGACCCGGATCGCCAAGCTCAAAGTGGAGCATTGGGGGCCTGCCGAGTTCATCATCCACGAGGGGATGGACGATGTGGACCTGATGTTCATTCTTCTGGCCGGCACGGTGTATGTCCACAAGAAGGTGGAGAAGGACGGCGAGGACACTTTTGAGCAGATGGCGGAGATTTCCGGGCCGTCCATCATCGGCGAGAACTCGTTTTTCACGGGGCTGAGCCGGTCGGCGGCGGTGTTCGCCCGGGAGCGGGTGCCGGGCATAGTGTTAAACCGGCGGGATTTCATGCGGCTTATCAGCCTGGACAAATCGTCTTTCCTGAGCTTCCTGCGCCAGATAGCCGAGGAAAACCTGCAAAGGGCGGAGCGCACGGCGGTGCTTTACATGGGGACGCTTCAACTGATCCTCAAGGACGCCACCATGACCAAAAGCGCCTTCTACGCCGAGCTGATGCATTACCGGAAAAAGCTGGAGCTGAACAAGGACGACGTCCACGCCATGCACAACATCGTGCGGGACGTGATGCTTTTCATCCGCGAGCTGAACTTGACGCTCGAGGACCTGTATCAATTCGCCAACCTGCCGGAGATAAAGGTAAAATCGGTGGACTTCAAAAAGTTCACGCTGACCAAGACGCACAGGTTCTACCAGCTGTTCCGCAACCTGGTGGAGGACATGTACCAGACCCAGCAGCTTCTGCCGCTCATGGCGGTCAATTTCAAGGACAGCATCCTTTCGTCGGTGATAAACAGCATGGAGCAGGGGGTGCAGATCGTGGAATACCCGAAGATCATCTCCATATCCAACGAGGTTTACACCGAATTTTTGAAGCTGTACAGGGATATGGGCTTCACCCTTGTGAAAGACACCCCGCCGCCTGTGACGGGCCGCGGAGGAAAAAAAGGGGGGAAGAGCATTATTGATCTGTTGTGGGAGGATGTTTAAGAGTCGCCCCACCGTCTAAGGGCCCATTTTTGCTTCTCCGTGGCCCTCTGCACTTGCTTCCCCGCGCTTGCCCCGCGCTTGCTTCCCCGCGCTCGCCCCGCACCTGCTTCCCCGTGGTCGCCCCGCACCTGCTTCCCCGTGGTCGCCGACCACGGTTTCTTCACCCCTCTCCTCGCTTCCCCGTGGCCCCGCACTTGCTTCCCCGCGCTCGCCGACCACGGACTCCTCACCATGGCGTAGAAGGTTTTATCACTTCCAAGGGAACCGCGCCCCGCTGTTCGACCAAGTAATCGCAAGCGCTTGAATAGGGATAATGCTCCGGTCTTTCGCAAAGTCTCCAATGGGACGACAGCGGATTATTGTGTATGTACTCGATTTTCTGCAGGAAAAACTTCCACGTTGTTATTTGTTTTGGGGAATGCGTTTTTCGCCAAAAGTGGGTGTTCCGGTCGCGCTCCTGTACCACAAATCGCGTCAACACAGGATTTCTTTCCCTGTTCAGGGCGTTAATGATTTCTCTTGCGGTGAATTTATGGAAATCGCGCAGGAAATTCCGAAGAGAACCGCTTTCATCCATGGACACTATCATATGCAGATGATTAGGCATCAGCACATACGCGTTTAGTCTGATTTCGCCCTTCGCCACCCTGTAGGAGAGGGATTCAAGAATAATAGCCGCCAAATCGGAACGCTGGAAAAGTTTTATCCAGTGATTTACGGTGGAGGTGATGAAATACATTTGCCGCATGGGTAGTATTTTATAGCACAAAAGGAAGGAGTGGTGAACCGTGGTCAGCGACCACGGGGAAGCGATGGGGAGGGTGAGCAGTCCGTGGTCAGCGACAACGGGGAAGCTGAAAATTGCCGGTGACGCCGACGCTACTTAAAATCTTCAGCGTAGTCCACGCAGCGCATGTCCAGCCGGAACAGGTCGCCGGCCACGCGCCCGATCACCGCCGGGCTTTGCCGCCGGAACCATTCCGCCAGTTCGTTTGGCCCCATCTCTTTGTGCCGCACCGCCACGGATATCGTCGGGATGTCCATCTCCGGTAACGAGCCGCTCCCGGCGCGGGAGATGTCATCAATCAAAAACACCTCCGCATCGGCCCCTAATCTGGCTTTAAGTATCGCTGTAACCCTCTCCGCGCAACTCCTTATATCGTCAAGACTTCTGGCAAGATGGCGCAACGTGGGAATGCGTTTGACCGCAGTTTCCGGGTTAAGGTAAAACCGCAACGTCGCCTCCAGCGCGGCGAGGGTCATTTTGCCGCAGCGAAGGGCGCGTTTAAGGTGGTTCTTGCGGATCAGGGCCACATATTCCTCTTTCCCGGCGATTATCCCCGCCTGAGGCCCGCCCAATAATTTATCGCCGGAGACGGTGACGATGTCCGCCCCCGCCTCCAGGGTCTCCCGCATGGTGGGCTCATGGGGCAGGCCGAGCAGGGCCAGGTCCACCGCCGCGCCGGAGCCCAAGTCCACCACGTATGGCAGTTTTTTCGATTTTGCCAGTCCGGAAAGTTCCGCGTCCGAAGGTTGGGTGGTGAATCCGATTATCCTGTAGTTGCTTGAATGGGCGCGCAGGATCATGCCGGTGTTTTCGTTCACCGCTTCCTCATAGTCTGCAAGGTGGGTCCTGTTTGTCGTCCCCACTTCGCGCAGGATGCATCCGCTTTTCGCCATTATCTCCGGCAGGCGGAACGATCCGCCGATTTCTATAAGTTCGCCTCGCGATACGATGGCCTCTTTCCCGGCCGCAAGGGTGTTTAGCGTCAGGAGCAGGGCGGCGGCGTTGTTGTTCACCACTGTGGCGGCTTGCGCGCCGGACAATTCGATTATCAGGTCTTCCGTAAGGTCGTCCCTGTCGCCGCGCGATCCGGCGGCAAGGTCGTATTCCAGGTTCACGTTTGATATTGCCGCCTCGTATGCCGCCCTGGCCGCTTCTTCGGCCAGCAGCGCCCGGCCAAGGTTTGTGTGCGCCACCACGCCGGAGCAGTTGATCACTTTTACGACGCGGGGATTGGCGAATTCGTTAACGGCGTTTTGGACTTTGCCGGCCCATCCGTCCATGTGCGCAAGCTCGATTTTAGCGCCGGAGAGAATTGCGCGGCGGGCCTGGGCCATCACCTTGCGGGCGATGTTGCGCACATGCTCACGTCCATGCGCCTCGATGAGCGGGGCAATGGAGGCGTTTGCCAGCAATTTGTCTATGGACGGCAAATTTTTGAGGTCGTCTTTGGCCAAGGTTTAAAGTCTCCAGACGAACCGCCGGGCGCTGTTTCTTTTTCCCCTCCTTTATAAGGAGGGGTGGCGGCGCAAGCCGACGGGGTGGTATTCCGATTGAATTATACCCCCTCCCGCCTTCGGCGTACTCCCCCTATAAAGGGGGAGAAATAGTTGAGAAGTCCAGGGTGCAATACATTGGACTACAATATACCCTTTGCCGCCAATCGCGGGGAAGCTGAAAAATACCTCGCAAGTAAAGGAAAAAGCGGAATTGAACCACAGAGGCACAGAGGTTAAGAAAAAAGAAATATCTTTTCTCTGTGTCTCAGTGTCTCTGTGGTGAAAAATCTTCCTCTTTCAAAACTTCGAATAGGAATCCGTGGTCAGCGACCACGGGGAAGCTAAAACAGCCGACCACGGGGTAGCAACAACAGCCGACCACGGGGTAGCAACAACGATGCCCCCCCGGCGGCAAACAGGAATCCGTGGTCAGCGACCACGGGGAAGCTGAATTGTAACTCCATATCAAATCACGTCACCTGTTTTCCTTCTGCGTGTTTTCCTTGTGCGCGGCGGGGCATGTCTCCATAGGCTCGGTCCCGGCTATGAAAACCTCCGTTGCGGCATGGGGGCACAGGGGCGTGGCAAGTTTGCCCGTTTCGAGGTCTATTACGCGCTCGACCAGCCCCGCCGGTCTTTCAAATTCGCGGGCCGGTACGGTTTTGAGCGCTTCGGCCATGAACTTCGTCCATATGGCCCCGGCGCTGCCACTTTGGCCATTTCGTGTCCATACCGCAACGGCGATATCGCGGGTGAATCCGGCGAACCATTCGCCGCCGTCCGGAGCGCTTCCGCCAAAAGCGGCGATGTTGGCGCCAAGCTCTGGAATCCGTTTGAACGCGCCGTGACCAGCCGCGCCAGTAAGCATGTCCGTCAATAAATACACCGCCTGAGGCTTTACCGCGTCGGCGATCCGCGGCTGGCGCTCCTCCAACGTGGAGCCTTCGGAGGTGGCCGCGCGGCTTATGTAATACGGCTCCACTTTCAGCCCGTTGTCCGCCAGCGCGGCGCATGCACTGGCGATTTCCATTGGCGAAACCTTGCCCGCCGTAACCTCCTCAGGGTCTGCGGGAGCATGGAATCCAAGCCTCTCCATAAGCTCCACAACGGCGTTCGCCCCGGCCTTGTCCAGCAGTTTTGTGGTGGCGGCGTTGTTTGAATTCTCCAGCGCCGCGCGAAGCGTGACCGGGCCCTCATCCCCCTCCAGCATGTCCGCCGGGGTGAAGCCGGACTCGATGGCGGCAAGGTAGATGAAAGGTGAGATAGCGCTTCCCGCCGCCCCAGCGGCATGCGTTGCGAGGTTTTGCGGGGACGATTTATAGTCAATCCCCCCCACCATCGCCAGAATCGCCCCGTCCTCCGGCCTGATAGCGGCTATGGCGCCCTCCATCGGGGGCGCCTTGCGGGATTTTTGCGAAGCGGCGGCGGCCATCGCTTCTTGCGCCGTCTTTTGCAGGGCGGGGGAGAGCGATGTTTTCACGGTCAGCCCGCCACGGTACACGATGTCGGCCCCGTATGTCTGTTCAAGGTAAACCTTCACTTCGTCAATGAAATAAGGGGCCAGCCCCCCCGGAGATTTGAGCGGGACTATTTTCAATGGCTCGGCATTGGCGGCGGACTCCATGGCGGGGGTGATAAGCCCCTCGTCGCGCATGCGGCCCAGCGCAACGGCCCTGCGTTTCACCGCCGCGTCGTAATTGACGTGGGGGGAGTATTCCGACGGGGCGCGCAGAAGACCGGCGAGCATGGCCGACTCCCCCAGTGAAAGCCGGGCGGCAGGTCTGCCGAAATAGGTCATGGCCGCCGCCTCGAACCCGTACGAGCCGGAGCCCAGGAACACCATGTTCACATACAGCTCCAGAATCTCCGCCTTGGCGTACTGCTTCTCTATCTGGATGGCAAGCAGCGCCTCCTTGATCTTCCTGATGACGCTTTTTTCAGAAGTCAGGAAAAGGGTCTTTGCCAGCTGCTGGGTGATGGTGGAGCCCCCCTGGGCTTTTCGCCCCTCGCGGATGTCCACATACAGCGCGCGCGCAACGCTCATGTAACGTATCCCGTGATGGCGGAAAAAGGCGCTGTCCTCCGTGGCCACGATGGCTTCCGCAAGGGTCTTGGGGATGGCGGAGTAGGGTATCCAAATCCTTTTTTCGCGGTATATCTCCCCGGCGGGGGAGCCGTCCGCAGCCAGGATTTTTGTGACCACGTCCGCCTTGCGGTCCTTTAACTCCATTATCTCCGGCAGGTCGTGGTACATCGCGGCGGTGAAGCCGGAGACAGCGCCGGACAAGGCCGCCATCACAAAAAGTATTATCGAGAAATACGGCCGCCGCCTGAAAAAGGCGGGGAGGGGAAGGTTCATATGGTCAGCGATCTGCCGCCGTCCACCACGATGGTGTGGCCGGTGATATAGTCCGCCTGGGCCAGGAACAGGACTGTGCGGGCGATATCTTCCGGATCGCCGAACCGGCGCAATGGGATGCGGGCGAGGATGCGTTCGATCACCTCCGGACTCTCTCCCCCCACAGGCTCCATAATGGCGCCCGGCGCGACGGCGTTAACAAGGATGTCCGGCGCAAGCTCCACGGCAAGCTGCCTTGTCAGCGACTTCAATCCGGCCTTGGAGACGGCGTATGGGGTGAAATCTTTTTTTGTGAAATCGGCGTAAACGTCCACCATATTGATTATCCTGCCCGGTTTGGACTTGCGTAATAACTCCGCCGCCGCCAGCGAAAGCAGGGCGGGAGCCTTTATGTGGATGGCGTTGAACCTGTCGAACGACTCGCCGGTGATCTGGGCGATGGGGGTCTTTGCGAACACGGAAGCGTTGTTCACCACTACGTCCAACCGGCCGAAAGTATCTGCCACCCGGCGCGGCAGGGCGCCGATTTCATCTTCCCGCGACAACTGCGCCTTGAATATTGCGGCGGCGCCTTTGCCGCTGGCCGTTTCTATTTCATCCTTGAGCGCGATGGCCTCTGTTTCGGACGACGAATAGTGGATGGCAACACAGTACCCGGCCTTCGCGAAGGCGAGGGACGTTGCCCGGCCAAGCCTTTTGGCGGCGCCTGTTATGAGGACTGTCTTGCGGTGGTTGTCCATGGCTGGATGTTATCACAAGTGGCGCGGTTGGCGGCTTCCGGGATGGATGTATGCTCCGGGATTAGTCCCGGGGCCAATGCGATTTTCCTTTTACTGTACGCCTCCCATTTATTACAATGAAAAATTGTTTGAAGAATCGATGTTACACAAGGCGCAATCAGCTTTAGAGGCTTTTCGATGAAAGAGACTTTTGACAAGGGGCCCAGGATAACCGCCGGCAAAATCCAGAAGGGGATCGCCGTTGACGAATTGATAGACAGGTTTTTCAACGCCTACAACGCCGCCAGGCTGGCGGAGGCGTGCAGGCTGCTGGAGAAAAAGGTGCTGTCCACGGAGACGGTGCTGGGCGTGTCGCTCACCGGTGCGCTCACCCCGGCGGGGCTTGGCACCTCGTCGCTTGTGACGTGGATAGAGAACGGGTGGATAGACTACCTTGTCACCACCGGGGCCAACCTCTATCACGACCTGCATTTCGGGCTTAACCTGCCGCTGCACAAGCACACCCCCTTCGTGGACGACAGGGAACTGCGAAAGCACGGCGTGATACGGATATACGACATCGTTTTCGATTTCGATGTGCTGGCAAAGTCGGACAAATACCTGTTCCACATCCTGGCCCAGCCGGAGTTCAAGCGAAAGCTCGGCTCGGCGGAGCTGCATTACCTTATCGGCAAATACGTGGACGCCACGGAAAAAGAGACCGGAAGCGTGGGCAAGACCATACTGGCCGCCGCGTACAGGAACGCGGTGCCGGTGTTCTGCCCGTCGCCGGGGGACTCCACCATCGGCCTGAACGCCGCCGCGCTGGAGCTCACCGAAGCCGGGCTTGAGATGGACCCTGTGCGCGACGTGAACGAGTCCACCTCCATCGCCCTGCACGCAAAGCGGAGCGGCACATCCGGCGTTCTGATATTCGGCGGCGGCAGCCCGAAAAATTTCATGCTGCAGACCATCCCGCTGCTCGACGAGATTATGGAGATACACGTGGCCGGGCACGACTATTTCATCCAGATAACAGACGCCCGGCCGGACACCGGCGGGCTTTCCGGCGCCACGCCGCACGAGGCGGTGAGCTGGGGCAAAGTCAATCCGGAAATGATACCCGACACCGTGGTGGGATATATGGACAGCACCATCGCCATCCCGCTGATGACCGCGTATTTGTTAAACAGGGTGGCTCCGCGCAAACCCAAGCGGCTTTACGAGCGCCGCGAAGAACTTTACAGGAAGCTTGCCGCCGAATATGAAGCGGCCAGAAAGGGCTGACGCAATATATATGAAGTACCAAGCGACGTTGCGGCTTATGGCAATTATCGCCCTGCCGCTATTGGCCGCGTGCCAGGACCATCATTTCGTGCCTTACGACAAGATGAAGCCGCTGGAAGCGCCAAAACCGATGACCGAGGAGCAGAAGAAAGCCGCCGCCGAGCAGGCGCGGCAATCCGCCCAACAGGCCCCGCAGGCCCCGCTGGCTCCCATGCAGCAGGCCCCGCAGGCCTCGCAGGCCCCGCAGGCTCCGGCCCAGCAGGGCTATGGAGCCCCGCCGGTGGCGATGGAGGCGGTGACAATCGTGTCCGGGAGGGTGGAGCTTTCGGCGTCGGTTGGAAAACCGGAGCCGGGCTGGGCGCTGTATGTCGTCGTCCGCCCGCCGGAAGGAGGGCCGCCATTGGCCGCCAAACGGCTCGACAAGGTGAGTTTCCCTGTTGAATTCGCCGTTACCACGCGCGATGCGATGATGGGGGAGGTGAAGCCCGGCATGCCCGTTTCCGTGGAGGCCGTGTACGATTCCGACGGCGACCCGATCAGCAAAGACCCGAAGGACCTTTTCGGCAAGGGGAAGGAGACGGTGAAAGCCGGCTCGGGGAAGACGGTGATAGTTTTGGGGAAGAGGGGAAAATAAATCAGGATGAATTGACCACAGAGACACAGAGGCGCAGAGAAAAGGAAATATTTCTCCGTGCCTCTGTGCCTCAGTGGTGAAAAATCCTCATTTGCCGCTTACCGTGGTGTTTGAGCGCAAAGCGCGTCACCCCGGACTCCTGGAAGACTGCGGAGTGAAGAACACCCCGCAGAGCGGTAAGAACCGTGGTCAGGCGACCACGGGGAAGCGGGTAAATGCCATTGGATCAGGGGCAGTGTCCACAGCTTGTCATTCTGCGCGATAGCGAAGAATCCACTTTGAAAAAATATCGAAACTATAGGGAGACGCTTCGCGTTGCTCAGCATGACAGCCAAAAGTAAACTGAGCCACTTCCGGATTAAAAGCCAACTCTCCACTAAAAAATCCGCAACGCGCCCCCGTCCGGATGTGATATAAATTCCGCCATGCGACATTTGAAGTTATATGCCCTCGCCGCCATCGCCTTTGCGGCGGCGTCCCTTTGTTTGACGGCGGCCCCGGCCCATGCGCTAAGCCTTGGGGGGCTGGAGGAAACATGGATCGTCACGGTGTTCCGCCGTGGCGGACCGGTGATGATTATGATACTGATAAGTTCCATCATCGCCATGGCCATATCGCTGGAGCGGTTTTCGTCCCTGCGCCGCGGCAGGATGTTCAACAACGGGTTCCTGCTGGAGATAATGAAGCTTGCCTCCCGCGGCGAGTTTGAAATGGCGATCAAGATGTGCAAGTCGTCGGACATGGCCATGAGCCGCATTGCCCAGGCGGGGCTTTTGCGGGGGCGGTACGGCGTGCTGGAGGTGGAACGGGCCATAGAGTCCGCCGGGGCGCACGAGGCGACGCTTTTGCAGACAAACCTCCGGGGCCTTGGGGTGATAGGCATGCTCGCCCCGATGCTGGGGCTGTTGGGCACCGTGACGGGGATGATAAACGCGTTTAACGCCATATCGCTCGAAGGGGTGGGGAACCCCAGCGTGGTTGCCGCAGGGATAGCCGAGGCGCTCTTGAACACGGCGGCGGGGATCATCGTGGCCATATTCGCCCTTGCGGCGTACCATTATTTCCAGGGGCGGGTGGACAGGCTGGTGTATGAGATGGAGGAGACTTCGCTCCAGTTCGTGGAAGAGATAATGCACGCGGCCGAGGCGGCGAAAAAAGGGGCCAACGCGGCGGACCGGGCCAATGAAGTTTAAACGGCCAAGGACAGACAGTTTCGACCTGCAGCTCATCCCGCTCATAGACGTCATATTCTTCCTTCTCGCCTTTTTCATGATCTCCACCACATTCATAGACCACGACCGCGCCATGGACGTGGAATTGCCGCAGTCGAAGGCCGGCTCTTCCACGGTGAAGTCTTCCGTGTTTGAAATAGATATGACGGTGGACAACAAGCTGTACCTCAACGGCCAACTTATCCAGCTTGACGCGCTCCCGTCGCTCCTTGCGCAAAGCAAGGCCGCCGGGGACAAACGCTCCGCCATCATCCGGGCGGACAAGAGGGTGAACCACGGCGAAGTGGTAAAGGTGATGGAAGCATGCAAGGAAGCGGCCATAGCGGACATCGGCGTGGCAGTTCAATAGTCGCCGCGCTGACTATATTATTTCTGGCGGCGGGGCTCCCCGCCATGGGCGCCGAAAGCGGCGCGGCGGACGAGCCTGCGCCCATTTCATTCCCACGCAAGGCCATACCGGCAAAGGACAAGAAACTGGCGATAGCCTTGGGCTTCCCCCCTCAAATGATCCGGGACGCGGAGGCCGGGGCCGATTTAAGGACCACCCGGTATCTGATGAAACACCCATCCCTTTGCGCTAGGCTCATGGGGGAATACGGCCGTTCCGCCACACTGGAAAAGGACGAGGATAGCGGCGCATGGACGCTCAAGGCCGCCTCCGGCGCGTCGTATGTATTCACGGTGATCCACACATCCGAAGAGGTGACGCTGTTAAAGTTCAACTTTTTCATCCGGTCCGGCATGGGGATCGGGCTGAAAATATCGGGGACCGGCGCCTTGGTGATAAAGACCGGGCCGGGAGAAGGGAAGGGCGCCACAAGAGTGGACTATGACGTATATTTTGCAAGGGGAGCGCTCCCGCTGGACTCGCCCGCTTCTGCCATTCAAGTCCACGAAGGGGTGATCCTGGGGGATTTTGGCGCGATACTGCAAGCTTTTTCGGATCTAAGCGGTTCCGTCACGGACGAAGCGGGGCTGATCGCCCGGGAGATGGAACGGGAGAAGGATACGTTTGCCCCGGAAGAGGTAAAGGAGTTCAGGAAGATGTTTGTGAGGCAGGGGACAAACCGGAAGTGAAAAAATGAGAATCAAACCACAGAGGCACAGAGGCACAGAGTTAAAGAAATTCACTTTTTCAATCCTCAGCGGCTTTCGAGATAAAATACAGATGCTTGATCCGGCGAGGACAAAACCGCAAAATAGCGTCATTACATTCTTTGTATCTCTGCGCCTATGGGGTTTTGGTTGGGAGCAAACTTATGACAATGAATCCATGCTCTGACCTGACGGAAACGATAATATCGTGCGCAATTGAGATTCACCGGTGTCTTGGCCCCGGATTGTTGGAATCAGCGTATGAAGAATGCCTTTGCTATGAATTGAGCATGCGGAAAATCCCATTTGAAAGGCAGAAACATCTGCCTATGGAATATAAGGACATCAAGTTGGACTGCGGCTACAAGCTTGATATCATTGTTGACGGCAATGTCATTGTTGAACTAAAGTGCGTTGAAAACATCCTTCCAATTCACGAGGCGCAACTTCTCACCTACCTGAAACTGTCCAATATAAAAGTTGGATTGATTTTAAACTTCCACGTGGCCTTGATGAAAAACGGTGTGAAAAGGATGATCTTGTGAAAATAGAGGATTTTACGATTTGCAATGAATAGCGCTCTTTTCATTTTCCTCCTCTGTGCCTCCGTGCCTCTGTGGTGAATCAAAATCTTAATTGAAAGAATATTGAACATGAGACGGACTGATTTTGAAGGCGACCCCGATGAACTTGCCGCCGTTCTGGACATGGCGCGGGACGGCCAGTTGGGGATTGTGGACGCGGCGGGGTGGCCCAGGGTTGTCCCGGTGAACTTTGCGTGGATGGACGGCGCCATATATTTCCACGGCGCCACGGAAGGGGAGAAATATACCCTTCTAAAAGCCATGCCGAAGGTCTGCTTTTCGGCGTATGCGGCGTATTCGTATGTTCCATCATACTGGCGGTCGCAAAGTTACGCCTGCCCTGCTTCCATTTATTACAAATCGGCGCATATCCGCGGGACAGGGTCTGTGGTGGAAAACATGGAAGAAAAAGCGCGGGGCGCCCAGGCGTTGATGGAAAAACACCAGCCGGAAGGAGGGCATGTAAAGATACAGGCCGGGGATCCTTTGTACGCCAAAGCGCTTGTTGAAACAGCGGTATTCAAGATAGAGCCGGTTGAAATCACGATGAAAAGCAAGTTTGGCCAGAACCTGCCTGAAGAAGCGCGGCGGGGACTTATCGAAAAACTGGAACAACGTGGCGGGGAGATTGACAAAAAAACGGCGGAAGAGATGAGGAGAACGTTTGAAAAGGGGGGGGCCGTGGACTCGTAAATGTGTTTAATTTAGCGCAAGTTGTGAAGGCTTAAAGCTGGTAAATAAACGGGATTTTCATGAAAATAAGGATTCTAAAAATTAGTTTGCCATACATTTTTATCTATGCTATAAATAGCCCTGCCTTTTTTGGGCAGAACAATTCCGGGAATCAGAAAACCAACCTGATTTTTCGCGCAGTAGTGAACCATAGGGGAGAAAAACATGGCCGAGGAAGTGTCCGGCGCGCCGGGTGACGCCCCGTCGCGGAGGAAATTCTTTTTAATCACCGGCTGGTCTTCGCTTGGCCTTTTCCTGGCCGGCGCTGGGGCGGCTTTCGCCAAGTATTTTTATCCGGGCGTGCTTTATGAGCCGCAGACCACTTTCAACGCGGGCAAACCGTCCGATTTCGTGAAACCGGCCAACCCGAACGAGACCATCGTGGACGAGCGGTTCAAGAAATCCCAGCGGGTGTGGATAATGAGGAACACCAACGGCATTTACGTTATGGTGGCGGTGTGCACCCACCTGGGCTGCACCCCAAACTGGTTCCCGGGCGAGCAGAGGTTCAAATGCCCGTGCCACGGCTCCAACTATAACACCCAGGGGGAGGTTGTGGCGGGCCCGGCTCCGTTGCCCCTTTTCAGGGCGAAACTCTCCATCGCGCCGGACGGCTCTATGATAGTGACCACCGGCCTTTTGGGGATCAAGAGGGCGGAGCTTCAGTATAAAAAAGGGGTGTTGCTCCCCCGCTGGACCGATGAAGAGAAAAAAGATATCGCCAAGGCTCCATATTTTCTTGAGTTGAAGGCTTAACCGTTTGAATTTCAAGAAGGAAGGTTAGTTATATGTCACAAACGCCTGGACATGGAGGCGATCAGAAACCAGGGAAGTTAAAGATCCTGGCGGATTACATCCAGAGTACCGACGCATGGAAATCCTTTTTCCGCACCGGCTATCCGGACAGCCTGTTAAAGCGCATGGCGGTCATGCGCTCGAGCTTTGTGATGCACATCCTGCCTACCAAGGTGGGTGTCCACGGGCTCAAGCTCGGATACACCTGGTGCATGGGGGGCATCACGCTGTTCCTGTTCCTTATGCTCACCCTCACGGGGGTGATACTGATGTTCTATTACGTGCCGGAAGAGCACAGGGCCTTCACGGACATGAAGGACTTGAAGTTCATGGTCCCATACGGAATGATCATGAGGAACATGCACCGGTGGACAGCCCATGCCATGGTCTTTTCGGTGATTGTGCATATGGCCAGGGTGTTCTATACAGGATCATACAAACCCCCAAGGCAGTTTAACTGGGTGGTGGGTGTTATATTGCTCAAGCTTACGCTTTTACTGTCGTTCACGGGCTATCTGTTGCCTTGGGACCAGCTTGGATTCTGGGCGGTGACCGTGGGGACGAATATGGCTTCGGCCACACCATTGGTCGGTTACGAAGGGCCTTTCAGCGAATTCCTGGGGATCAGGGTTGATAACGATATAAGGTTCGCCATAATCGGCGGAACGAGGATCGGGCCCAACGCGCTGATCCGTGCGTATGTGTGGCATTGCGTGGGTCTGCCTCTGATCGCTTCAGGGCTTATGGTGTTCCATTTCTGGAGGGTACGGAAAGACGGATTCTCCGGGCCCCTATGAACTCATTTGATTATATTGTAATTAAGGTAGAAACAGGCTCAACTTCCCAGGTGAAAGGAAAAAGATGTCTGACCTGAATATAGCCAAGTCGGGCTACATGCTTTCGAATAAACCCGATTATCCACGGACGCCATCGTGGCCGTACTTCGTGTGGATAGTTTTCTTATGTATTCTGTTTGTGCTGGTATTCTTCTGGGGAGTTTCCTTTATATTCGACGCTCCATTGGAAGAAGAGGCGGCATGGGCGAAAACGCCGAATCCGGCCAAGGCGCCCTGGTATTTTATCGGGTTGCAGGAGCTATTGGTCTATTTCGATCCATGGATCGCCGGGGTGTTGCTGCCGGGCCAGATATTGGTGGGGCTGGTATTGATTCCATATGTGGACATTTCGCCAACTGAACAGGGTAAATTCAGCTTTTTCAACAGGAAATTTGCCGTCTCGTTTTTCTCTTTCGGGCTTTTCCTGTGGTTCTTCCTGATATTGATCGGTCAATGGTTCCGGGGCCCGAGCTGGGAGTTTTACTGGCCGCTGATAGACTATCCTATCGGGGGAATGCACTGGACGTATCCTGGGGTGCCTCTTAAAGTTTCGGAAGCGGGAACGGCGAACGTCCCCAATATTATTGGATTCATTGGGCTTGTCCTGTTTTTTGGCGGCGGCATGGTGGCGCCTTACCTGGTGGCCATGATGGCCGGAACCAACAAAATAGCCGCAAGGTTGAAGGAGTATCTGGACGTTCTGGGGCCGATCCGGTATGTCCTCATCCAGGTGCATGTATTGTTGACATTATCTGTGGTGGTGAAAATGGTTCTGCGGCTTGTGTTCGGGTTTAAATACGTGGTCACAACCCCTTACTTCAACATATAACGGAGGAGGGGAGAACATGATGAATAACATAGTCATTCTGATCCTTATAGCGAACATTGCGGGTGTGCTTGTCCTGTGGAAGCGGGACAAGAGCATGCTTTACGCCCTTTTCTCCGTGTCGCTTCTGTTCCTTTTCGGGATGACCACGTTCAAGGACATGGAGCCTGAGTGGAAGAAGTATCAGCGGCAGTATGTGAAAATGCTGGTGGACAAAGAGCAGGATCCGGCCAAAAAACATGATATCGGCAAGTTCGACATCAAAATCCGCCAGATATGGAACAGGGAGCTTGGGGTGACCGACCGGTGCGTCACCTGCCACCTTGGGGTGGACAATCCGGACATGAAGGACGCACCCCAGCCGTATAAATATCATCCGGCCGCCCATACCAGTGAAAGCGGGATGGTGATTCACGATTTCAACAAGGTCGGTTGCACCATTTGCCACCAGGGTCAGGGGTTGGGCACCAATCTGGAAGACGCCCATGCCAGGGATATCGAGCATTGGGAACATCCGATGTACGCCACCGGCAAGTTCTCGATGGTGCAGGCATCCTGCGTGCAGTGTCACGAGGAGTTAAAGGAAAAGGGGACGGACCTGCCCGGGGCTGAAATGATCCTCGAGGGGCGTAATTTCGCCTCCGGCCAGAACGGCCTGCAGATCGAGTGCGTCTCCTGCCATACCATCAACGGGGTGGGGGAAGTGGTTGCGCCGGACCTTACAAATTTCGGCGAGTCCACGGCGCATGAGTTCGAGGCCACCCATAACATGAAGCACCTGGCCGGTGAAAAGACCAAGTACAACTGGACGCTGGAGCACTTCCTCGATCCGAAGAGAGTGTCCCCGGCCGATCCGGCCCATGGCGTGGAAGAGACGATAATGCCCAACTTCGAGATGACCAAGGAACAGGCGCACCAGATGACTGTCTGGGTCCATTCGATGAAGGAGAGCAACATCCCGGTCAAATACCGGTACCGGCCCGAAGGGGCGGACGCGAAGAAGCGCGGATCGTTGCAGGCGCAGATCGCCGGACTGTACACTCCGGAGGAATACTCAAAACTTTCCTCCGGCGAGAAGCTGTTCCTCAAGTATAACTGCTGGGTTTGCCACACGGTGCAGGGCAAGGGGGGGAAACTGGCCCCGGACCTGAGCAAGGTTGGCAACAGGCGGCACGAGGACTGGATGCAGAAACACTTCAAGGACCCGAAATCGGTGACCAAGAAGTCGTTCATGCCGACGTTCACGTTGTCTGACGAGCAGATAGGTGAACTGATAGCGTACCTGAAGACGTTGCAATAAAGAATGTTGCGGGGGAGAGGATATCCGTTCCCCCGCGATGTTTCGAATTTGATTGATAAAATGGAGGGGCGGTCTTTATAATTAATCTTAAGCCTGGAATGATTATAAAACCGCCTTTTTCAAAGGGAGCTCCATAGCAGTCATGGAAAAGCGATATTACGATTTCTTGTACGATCCCAAGACATACGAGGACATCCCCTGCCAGTTCAACTGTCCGGTCCATACGGACGTGCAGGAATACATTCATCTTATATCCAAAGGAAAATACGCGCAGGCGCACGCGCTGATCCGCGAGACGAATCCGTTTCCGTCGGTGTGCGGCCGGGTGTGCCAGCACCCTTGCGAAACAGGGTGCAACCGGCAGAAGCTGGACACATCCGTTTCGATAAGGGCGCTTAAGCGGGCCGCCACGGATTTTTCGGACAGCCAGTTCATCCCTCCCGCAAAATCGTACTGCACGAAAGAGAAGATAGCGGTGATCGGGGCCGGCCCGGCCGGGCTGACGGCGGCGTATGACCTGGCGCGGCTCGGCTATCGCGTCACGGTGTTCGAGGCGGAGAAGCATCCGGGAGGAATGTTGCGCTATGGGATACCGGCTTACAGGCTCCCCCGCGAGGTGATAGACAAGGAGACGGAGTTCGTAAAGAGCGCCGGGGTGGAGATTAAATACGGGGTGCGGGTCGGCAGGGATATTTCCCTCCACGCGCTTCGGGAGGAGTTCAAGGCGGTGCTTATCGCCGCGGGGGCCTGGAAAGCGGCGCTGCTAAACGTTCCGGGCGAGGGATTGGCCGGCGTTTATCACGGCGCCACGTTCATGTACAAGATAAACAATGGCGAGGCGATGTCCCTTGCCGGCAAGACTGTGGTGGTGGTGGGCGGCGGATTCACGGCGATGGACGTTTCCCGCTCGTCAATCCGCATGGGCGCCAAGGAGGTGCACATCGTTTACCGCCGCACGAAGGACGAGATCCCGGTGGTGCCGTCTGAAATAGTGGAGGCGGAGGAAGAGGGGGTCCATTTCCACTACCTGGTGGCCCCGGTGGAGGTCGTTTCAAAGGACGGCAAGAACGTGTCTGGCCTTAAGCTTATAAAGAACAAGCTGGGCGAGCCGGACAAGAGCGGCAGGCGCAAACCGGTGCAGATCGAAGGTTCCGAGTTTGTGATGGAGTGCGATATCGTGGCCCCGGCGGTCTCCCAGGCGCCGGAGACGGACTGCCTCAACGGCATGAACGGCATCAGGATGAGCAACTGGGGCTCCATCGTTGTGGACGAGAAGAGCTGGATGACGAACATCCCCGGCATATTCGCCGTGGGGGATTTTATAACAGGGACCCAGCACGCCATAAAGGTCATCGCCGAGGGGCATCACGCCGCCGTGTCCATTGACACGTACCTGCGGGGCGAACCGGCGGAATACGCCAAAAAGAACCGGGACAATTACGTTATCGAGGACGCGGACGAGCCTTCGGACAAAAGCTATCACTACGACGACATCACGCGCAAGTCCAGCGGCACAATACCGATCCGCCAGCGGGTGACCACCTGGAAAGAGGTGGAGACCGGGCTGACCAAAGAACAGGCGGAAGCGGAGGCGAGCCGGTGTTTCCAGTGCAACTACCTGTGGACGTACATCCCGGAGTCGTGCATCATGTGCGCCAACTGCGTGGACGTGTGCCCGCAGTACTGCCTGTCCATCACTCCGCTCACGGAGCTTGAGCATCAGCGCTGGCTCAACGAGGGGATCGGGCTTAAAGAGCAGGGGGTCACAGGCATCCAGATAGACAAGAGCAGGTGCATACGCTGCGGATTCTGCAAGGCGGTGTGCCCGACGGACTCTATCACTTTCTCCTGTTACAAAGGGATGGCTGAAAGGGCGAAGGTCTGACGGCCGCGCCATGGTTGGCGTCCGGTGTGGAGCTTGTATGATTCAACTAGCGCAAGTGAGGGGTTTATGCTAACAGTAAAAGACAGGATGGCCGTTGAGATATCCAAGGTTGAAAGCTCCTCAACGGTCCTTGCCGTCGCGAAAATCATGGCGGAAAAAAGGATCGGAAGCCTGCTGGTTCAAAAGGACGGCAAGATAGCGGGGATAATCACCGAGACGGACCTTGTGCGCAAGGTGATGGCCGCCGGGGTGGACGCCGCGAAGCTTTACGCCACGGACGTGATGAGCGCGCCGTTGAAGACGATAGACTCCTCCAAGAAACTGTACGAAGCGGCGGAGTTCATGGACAGCCAGCACATCCGCCATCTTGCGGTGGAGGAGAATGGTGAAGTGGTGGGGGTCATCTCCGTGCGCGACCTGATCCATCCGGAGTTTGTGGACGGCGAAGGCTGGTAGCGGTCATTTCCCCGCCGCGGGGAACTCCACCTCGAATATGGCGCCGGACGGAATGTTGTTCCGGACATTGACCTGCGCCCCGTGCATGTCGGCGATCTGCCGCACAATGGCAAGCCCAAGGCCGCATCCGGGCGCCGTAGATTCGGGCATCCTGTAAAACCGCTCGAACACACGCTCCCGTTCGCTTTCCGGGATCCCCCGCCCGTTGTCCTCCACGCACAACGCCACGCAACCTTCTTTCTTCCTCACTTTAACTGTCACCACGCCTGATGGCTGGATGTAGCGTATTGCGTTGTCCACAAGGTTGTCGAGCATCTCCCTTATCAGCCCCTTGTCGCCGTTTACCATAAGCGGCCCATCGTCCTGATCGAAACCCACGTCTATCCCCTTGTCCAGCGCCCTGGCGGCCCAATGGGAGGTGGTCTGCATGGCGGCGGCGCCCATATCGAATACCGCGAAAGAGGGGGGGATGTTTTCCTGCGGCTCCACCCTGGCCAGCGAAAGGAGCTGGTTTGTGACGTGTATCAGGCGCTCCACGGCAAGCTTGATTTGATTGAGCGAATCGGCTGTCTCCGGGGTAACGGACTGGCGCAAGGCAAGCTCCGTCTGGGTCTTGATGCCGGCCAGCGGTGTGCGCAACTGGTGGGCGGCGTTGGATATGAACCTGTGGCGCGCCGCAAGGGCGTCCTCGTTGCGTTTGAGAAGCCCGTTAATAGCTTCCAGCAACGGGGCCACTTCCACCGGGGCCTTTTCTTCCTTGAGCGGGCTTAAGTCATTCCATGAGCGGCTGGCGACTTCATTGCGTATATCGTCCACAGGGCCCAGGCCGTGGCTTACGCCGCGCCAGGCAAGCACCGCTGTGATGGCCACCAGCAGCAATTGAGGGATGAATACGCCCGCCAGTATTTCCCCGGCGACGATCTGGCGTTTGTTCAGCGTCTCCGCGATTTGCACGGTCACCATCCCGTCCGCTTTCCCGGCCCCTTGCGGCTGGGTGAAAAGGGCGGCCACGCGCACAGGCTCCCCCCGGTAATCGCCGTAATAAAACTGCTTTTTGTCCCTGCCGCCGCTCCAGGCGGCAGGACCAAGCCCTGCGGCGCCGGACACATGCTTTCCTTTCCCGTCCGTGACCTTGTACACCACCTTGTCGTACTGGTCCCACAACAGCATTTCCATGGCTGGATGGGGGAGGTCCAACGTAATTTTGCCGTTTATTACCTTTACCTGGCTTGCGACGGCCAGGGCGGTGTTGAGCAGGTAGCGGTCTGAAGTGATGTCCACATACCGCAGCGCGATATAATACGACAGCGCTCCGCTGGCGGTGACGATGATGATCATCGGCGGGATGAGCCAGCGCAGGAGGTTGTGGCGAAGCGAAAGTCCGCCGCGCCGCTTATTTCCCGCCATCCAGAAGGTAGCCCAATCCCCTGACGGTGCGGATGTTCACACCATAAGGCTCCAGCTTTTTTCTTACCCTGTGCACATAGACCTCTATGGCGTTGGAGCCGATTTCCTCCCCCATGCCGCAAAGCCTGGCGGCGAGCCGTTCCTTGTCCATAATCCTGCCGGCCATGGAGGCCAGCGCCTCGAGCACACCCAGTTCGCGGGACGAAAGGTCCAGCGCTATCTCCCCGACCATGGCCCTTTTGCCGGCCACGTCAATCTTAAGGGCGCCAACCTGGATAAAATCGGCTCCGGAGGCCTTGGACCTGCGGACAAGCGAGCGCACCCGCGCCTCCAGCTCCGAAAGATCGAAAGGTTTTGTCAGGTAATCGTCCGCTCCCATATCAAGCCCGGCCACGCGCTGGGCCACTGTGTCCCTGGCTGTGAGCACAAGCACCGGGGTGGGGGACTTGCGGCCGCGCAATCGTTTCAATATCTCAAGCCCGTCCATTCCCGGCAGGCCCAGGTCGAGGATCACCGCGTCGTAAACCTGTGTGGTGAGGGCGGCGTCCGCATCATGCCCGTCTTCCACGCAGTCCACCTTGTGGCCTGTCTGCCGGAACGACCTGTCCAGCCCGTTGCGCAGCACCGGGTCGTCCTCCACGATAAGTAATCTCATGCCGGAACGTCCTTTCGAAAAAGGTGATAAACGATTTCATATCTTACTCTCAAGGCTTATGGCGGGCGATGGAAATAATTGGATGGCAGTAAGCGGCCTGTAAGGAACGGGATGTATATTCGGAGCATCGTCTTGCGCGGATTTGTTTTTGACCGCGGCGGATGGTCTGTTTTTGGGGGCGGGGGGTGGCGCATACCCGCTTAACATGCCTGTTCACCCCCCATTGAAAAAGCAGCCGTCGCCGCGGTTTTTTTTGTGCGCGGAAGTTTCAATCAGGGATGATGGGCAGGCTCGCAAGAGCGAAGATCAAGAATTTCCACCACAGAGGAGCAGAGGCGCGGAGGGGAAGAACTTTTGCCTCTTTTGCTTGCGTGTATTAGTGGTTATGAAAAAAATAACCACAGAGCCATTGTTCCACAGAGAATATTTATCTTCTCTGTGGCTGTGTGCCTCTGTGGTTATATTCTTTTCAGAAAAGGAAAATAGCCGCCGCCACCACCGTGGTGTATCCGCTCTTCACGATGGCGCTTTGGGTGATGTTGCGCGTGTTGACTATCCGGTTGGATATCTTGAACACCTCTTTCTTGTGGTCCCAGCTTGCGCTCTCGTCAAACTCCACGCCAAGCGTGGAGGCGAGCATGGCCGCCGCCAGGTCCTCGGCGTAGTCCCCCGCCTGCTTGTCGTTCTGGCCATAGCCGTGGTGCTCGCTCAAATAGCCGTAGCTGTTCTTGTCCGTGGGGATGGCGCAGCCGACGGACGACGACACCAGCCTGTGCGGCTCGTTGCTGCCGCACCGGGCCATGACGCAGAAGGTGATGGCGCCGGGATCGAGAAGCTTTTCACCTTCCCTGCGGGAGATGATCTTGCAGTTTGGCGGCAGGATGGACGAAACGTACACAAGGTTGCACTTTTCGATTCCCGCGTCGCGAAGCGCCAGCTCGAACGAGCGAAGCTCCTCTTTATGCGTGCCGACTCCGTTCGTGAAAAACAGTTTTTTGGGGACGAGATTCATCTTCTCCCACGCTCTCCTAAATCAAGCCGGCCGGTCAAGGCCGCTGGTCAATAAACCTGCAGGTGATTGGAATCCGCCTGTCCCGTCCAAACGCTTTGGATGTGATCTTTACTCCAACCGGTCCCTGCCGTCTTTTATACTCGTTGAGGTCCACCATGCGGACAATCTTCTCAACGAGTTGCTTACTGTAACCCAAATTCACGATCTCATCAATAGTCTTGTCGCGCTCGATGTACTCGGCGAGCACGGCGTCGAGAATATCGTATGGGGGCAGGCTGTCGGTGTCCTTCTGGCCGGGTCGAAGCTCGGCGGAGGGCTCTTTTTCGATGGTGGCGCCGGGGATGACGCCGTGCCCCGCCGAATCGTTGCGCCACCTGGCCAGCGAGTACACCCGCGTCTTGAAAACGTCCTTTATAACGGCCAGCCCGCCGGCCATGTCGCCATACAGCGTGCAGTATCCCACGGCGGTCTCGCTCTTGTTCCCGGTGGTGAGCAGAAGCCATCCGAACTTGTTGGAAAGCGCCATGCAAAGCGCCCCGCGAATCCTGGCCTGTATGTTCTCCTCGGTGGCGTCCTTGCCTCGCCCCGTGAACGTTTCGCGCAGCGCCTCGTCGTACGCCGTCATTATCCCGCCGATGGGGATGGAGACCATGCCGACTCCAAGGTTTGCCGCAAGCTCGTTTGCGTCCTTTACCGAGCCTTCGGACGAGAAAGGGGAGGGGAGCGACACGCCGTGGGCCCGCGCAGGCCCCAATGCGTCCACGGCGATGGCCGCCGTCAGCGCCGAGTCTATCCCGCCGGAGAGGGCTATCACCACGTCCGTAAATCCGTTCTTGGAGACGTAATCGCGCACTCCCATGGTGAGCGCCTTGTAAATCTCCTCGTCCTCGTTTTCGATGACGCGGCGCCTTGTTTCCTTTAACGGCTGTCTTGCGGCGGATGAAGACGTCACCTGGACAACGCTTCTTTGGTATCCGGAATTATTCGCGGTCAGGTCAAAATCGTAAACAAGGAAATCCTCGTCGAACGCCGCCGCTTCGGCAAGGATGGCGCCGTCCGGCCCGAGGATGAACGAACGCCCGTCGAACACAAGTTCGTCCTGCCCCCCCGCCTGGTTAAGATAGGCGAAAGGCAGGCCGGTCTTTCTGACCAGCCTTTCCACATGCTCTTTGCGTTTTGACAGCACGCCGCTCCTGTATGGCGAGCCGGATATGTTCACAAGCAGGCTCGCCCCGTCCGCGGCCTGGGATGTCACGATATCGTTTTCCACCCATATGTCCTCGCATATGGATATGCCCACGCCGTGGCCCCCTGTCACCAGCAGTTGGCCGTTGGCCCCGTGGGTGAAGTAGCGCCTCTCGTCGAATACTCCGTAGTTTGGCAGTTCAGTCTTGTAGACCGAGCCGCGCCATTTGCCGTCGCCGAGAATGCAGGCGGCGTTCATCGGCGCGCCATCGTGGAACACCGGTGATCCCACCACCGCCGCTATCCCCGTGGCCTCCTTTGCCAGTTCACGCACGTATTCTTCGCACCGGGTGATGAACGAGCGGCGCATAAGAAGGTCCTCCGGCGGATATCCGCACACCGAAAGCTCCGGGAACACCACCAGGTCCGCTCCGGCCTCCTTGCCCATCCGGATGCATTTGCGGATGATCTCGCCGTTGCCGCGCAGGTCCCCCACGGTGGGATTTATCTGGGCCAACGCCAGGCGGAAGGGGTTGCTCATGGTTTGCCGCCCGCCTCGGCGGGAGTTGTCCCGGCCGTGGCGCCTTTTTCGCCGGCCTGCTCCGGGACGATGTCTATCCGCGCCCCGGAATAGTCCCGCAAGGTGGCGTAGAACGCGCCGAAAATGATCTTCGACTTCATCATCACGGGGGCGAAGGCGTTGTCGTCGGAGAACCAGATGGTCATCTTGCCGCGCCGCTGGAATATCCCCTCGGTCTTAAGCTGCGGCTCCACCACTATGGTGTCCACCAGCCCCTGCCGGATACGGATACGCTCCTTGCGCACCGCCTGAATCTTCAGCTCGTATTTTTTCCTGTCGTCGAACACGGGGATTTCAAGCGTCTGGCCCACCTTGATCTTGTCCTTCATCGCGCGGAACGCGTACATCACGGAAAACGAGTCGAACGTGGCGGGGTCTATTTTGTATTCCTTCGGCTCCTCCCCGTCCACGCTGTACCTGGCCACGCTTTTCGCGTGGTCGAATTCGATCACCTTGCGTTTCCTGTAATTGCCTTCGGATATGCGTATGTCCACCCCGTTGCTGCGCATGTTGTCCACGTCGAAAATGGAAGACGACTGGTCGTCCACCTTGTAAAGTGAGCGGACCCAGCCGACGGACCGGGCCAGAAGGTCAATGGAATACAGCCTGCCGCCGGAGCCTGTTTTATCGTTGATGGAAAGTGACGCCTCGCCACCGAGTATCCCCATCCATGTGACGTCGTAGGTGAACCGTTCGCCGGGGGAGAAGGGGATGCGCGGGGCGGCATCGGCCATGGCCCCGGCGTTTGCGGAGAATATGTATAGAGTGAGGGCGCAAATCGCCAGCGTCACGGGCAAAAAGCGCGTTGTAAAAACCCCCGGGCCGTTACTGGCTGGCTGCGTGGGCCGGGTATTTGTTGGAATAGGCATGGACGACCTGCCAAAGGTCGAGCTTCTTGAGCTTGGCGGTCTTGAACACCCGGAGGTTGGACGTGGTGATAAGGTCTTCCAGCGACATGTCCATCCGCCACCCAAGCTTGCGGAAGAGAGGATCGCACATGTTTTCGACCTTGGCTATCATGGGATTGGACGAAACGAAATGGTTGACGATGACGATCTCCCCGTCCGGCTTGGTGACACGGCGCATTTCCTCGATCACCCGGAACGGATCCGGCACGACGCTGATGATATGCGTGGCCACTACGAAATCGAACGTATTGTCCGGAAACTGGAGGTCGCAAGCGTCCATTTCAAGGAGTTTTACGTGGTTTAAACCGTGTTTTTCCACCTTCTTGCGGGCTTCGCGCAGCATGTGGGTGGATATGTCTATCCCGGTGACGTGGCTGTTATGCGGATACAGCGGAAGCGTAAGCCCCGTGCCCACCCCCACGTCCAGCACATTGTCCCCCGGTTGTATCTCAAGGTTGCTTATGGCGAACTTCTGGCGGGGGTGGAAGAAACCCTTGAACAGCAGGTCGTAAACCGATGAGTAGCTCTTGTAAATCTTCTTGATGCTTTCGTATTCCATCAACCCCTCGTTATAAAGAATGACCTGACGGTCAACGTTTGCCGTTGGATCCTTCCAACGCCCGCACAGCTTCCATCGGAAGCTCGAAAAGCCGCTTGAAAACGTTTGCGATGCCCGATGCGAGCGACTCGAACGGGATCGCCTCCACCTCCGGGTCTCCCAGAGGCCCTGTCACCTCGAAATACGCCGCCAGAAACCCTTTTTTCTCCCCCGTCAGCACATATCCGGCCAGGGGTATTGAGCTTATTACCTTGTCCACCGTCACAAGCGGCATCACGCCCACCTGCAAGTCCACCGTGTTGCGCCCTATGTCATAGTCCCCAACGGCGGATATGCGCATGGCGTCCGATTCCACCATAAGGCCCTTCGTGGTGGCGACGCCGGACTTCACGGCGAAATCCGCCATGATGCCGTGGTAGGGCATCCCTTCCGCCGCCATGTCAGGCCACTTAAGTTTAAAATATTGAAGCACATTAAGCAAAGAGAAAATTTTCGACAGAAGATCGAACCTTTTGATCACACCCGGCCCGCTTTTGGCCTCCACCCAGCCGGAAAACGATTTCTTGATGTCCTGCCACCGTTCACCCCCGCCGGCGATGTCCCCCTTCAGGTTGATCCGCGAATCTATGATCTTCTCGTGGCCGAAGGCCTCCTGCAGGAACCTTCCGCTGTCCAGGTCGTTTATCTGCGCGGAGCTTGTGAAACTTATCCCGGGCTTGCCGCTGGGAATGGCTATGTCCGAGGTCCACCGCCACTGCCCCCCGTGGGCGGAGAACATGAGCGGCTCCACCTTGAACACCTCCCGTTCATAGCGCATACGGGCGCTTAAGTCGGTGTAATGGATCATCCCTATGGTACCGGCGCTGGAGGCGGTGTTTATGGTCCATATCCAGTCCGGGGTGGGGGTGGCGTCCGTGAGGGGTGGCGGGGCTGTTTTTGGCGCCGGTTCTCCTTCTCCCGAAGGTTCGCCGAACAGGTCGTAAAGGTTGAGCCCGTTTGCCGCTATGTTCAGGATGAACTCCGGCCTTTTGGCGACAATCCCCTGGGCGGAGATGGTGAAGCCAGCCTTGTTGAACTTCCCGGAGCCGTTCTTGAGGAAAAACTTGTTCGCTAAGAACTCGAACTCCCCGTTGCATCCGTTGAAAATCCCTTCGAGGATCGGAAGCTTGAAGCTGGCGTTCTCCACACGAAGTCCCCCGGCAAGTTTCACCGGCTTGTCCCCGGCCACGCTGTATATTCCCAGCTTGCCTGTGACAAGGCCGCTCCCTTTCACGTCGTCGAAGAAGAGGAAATATCGGTCCAGGTCGTCGAGCATGGCGCCGTCGGTCTCAAACGAAAGGTCCATCCCCTGGCCTTGCGGCAACTGGCCGATCTTCCCCGTCACCACGATGCGAGACTCGCCTATGTCCACAAGAAGCCTGTCTATGTTCAGTTTTTCACGCCCGGTCACCGAGCCTGTGAATGTGTACACATTGCGCGTCCCTTGCGGTTTTTCGATGACGTCCAGCAGGCGGTAGTGCGCGCCGGTCATGTCCAGCGTGGAACTTAAGGAGATATCGTTGAATCCACCTTTGGCGGCGATGGAGACGTTAGCCTCGCCGGTCTGGTGGTATGTGCGCTGGGTGGCGATGAACCTGATCCGGTTCATGTCCTCGAAGGCCGCCCGGCCGGTGAGGTTCATGTCGAAATAGGGATTGTCCTTTAGCGCGTCCTTCACCGTGCCGGAGACGATGAAAGGGGAGGAGCCTATTTTCCACCGGAGCCGCTTGAGCTTTATTTCCTTTAAGTTCCCTTCGATCTCCCCGGAAAGCCCCTTGACAGGCGGGCCCACCGCCTCGCTTTCCATGGTGACGTTGTCCAGCGTTATCTTTCCCTTCATGGCGATGGATTTGGCGAGGTCCTTCGTGTCCCCCGTGACGGCCATGTCCACGCCGGCCGATCCTTCGGTGAAAACGGTATGGGCCAGGAAATCCTTCAACTCCTCCGATTCGGCGCGGGACTCTATGATTTTCTCCGCTTCGTCCAGGTTCACCGCCGCATTGGCGCGCAGGTTGAAAGTGGGCCAGCCGTGGATGTTTTCAAGCGTCCCGGAAACGTCCGCCAGCGCGCTTTTGCCGTAATTGCCGCGCACGCCGGAAACGGCCAGCTTGTCCCCGTCCAGGGTGACTTTTCCCTCGATGCCGTCAAACGCGTTGGCAAGCTTCGGGAATTCGATCCTGGCTCCGGACACGAGCATGGAGCCTGAGAACCGGCGCAGCGATTCCGGCGTGCCCATGTTCTCAAACGTGGCGAAGTCCCCCTTGAAGGAAAGGCCGGCCAGGCGTATCTCCCCCTTTTTAAGGTTGGCGGAAAGGAAAGAGGACTGCTGTGGCGAAAGGGCGTTGTCCGGCAGCCATTCACGCAGTTCGGCCACCTCCATGGGCGCCGTGTCCACGGAGATGTCCAGCGACGGATTGTCCGTGTCCATCCCCTCGATGGTCCCCCGGACATTGGCGGACAGCCCGCCGATGGTGACGGCGGCCTTTTTAAGGTTGAACTTTTTGTTCGTCCCTTCCACGTCGTAAACGATCACAGTCTGCCTCGGCTTGACGTTGGCCGAAAACGCCTGGGCGTAGCGTATGTCCACCCCGGAAATGGAAACGCGGCCGCGGGACTTTATCCCTTTCTCGATGTTGCCGGCCAGCGTTGCGTTCCACGAGACCGTGGCGTTCATCTTCTGGAAAGGGACGTGGGGCCTTATGTAGGGCCAGAAGCGGCCGGCGTTAAAATTGGTAAGCGACACCTTGCCGGAGAACCCTGTCAGCCGCCCGGGGCCGTCCGGGATGTCCTCCATCACGCCGGACAAAAGGACGGAGGCCGGAACGCCGCCTGTCTGAATCAGCCCGGACACATCGATCTTGCCGCCGCCGTGACGCCCTTCCCGGGACATGGAGACGTTGACTTTGGCAAGGGCCGCCGCCACCGGCTCTTTGTCTATGTGATAGTCCTTCCAGTGGATGCTTCCGTTGGTGACGGAGACCGACTTGAACATGTCCAGAAAGCCCTTGATAAGCTCGTGGACGGTCAGTTTCTTCGAAGGGTCCAATTTGTTCAGCAACGGCACGTTGTACGATCCGTCCGCAAGGCGCACAACGCGGACGACGGGGCTTACCACCGTCAGATCGTCCAGCGACAATGTTCCCGTGAGTGCGTTGAGGACTGAAAGCGATCCGCGCGCCTGCTTTACGGAAAGCAGAGGCTTGCCGTTTTTGGAGACGAGCACGTTGCCAAGGTTTAGCGATGGCCCGCCGATGACGGAGAAGTTCACCTGGTCGAAACTCAGGTCCGCCTCCAGTTTCCTTTCGATGTACGACTTGATGAAGGCGCTGACGTGCTTTTCCGTGACGATGGACGGCGCGACGTGGAAAATGGCGATGAAAATGGCCAGCACATATATGAGGCTGGCCGTCACCTTCGGCCGCTTGAAACGGCAATGACGGAAGATGGAAGACTTCAAATCGGATTGAGGAGGCGATGATGGAGGCAATTCCGGTCCAGAAGATTCCGGATTCATCCCGCTCCTTTCCACCCCGGCGATCTTGCGGCCGGGCCGGAGGTTGTTTTGTTATCAGCTGGAAACCATCGCCGCCGGCCCGGTGAACAGGCAGGCGGCCTGGATGTGACTCTTTAGAAACGCTCCGTCAGGCGGGCGGCCTTGCCCTTCAGGTCGCGAAGGTAATAAAGCTTCGCCCGGCGCACCTTGCCGGACCGGACCACCTCGATCTTTTCCACCCGGGGGGAATGGACCGGGAAAATCCTCTCCACGCCGATCCCGGAAGAGACCTTGCGCACGGTGAACGATTCGCGCACGCCGCTGTGCTTCTTGGCTATCACCACGCCCTCCACGATCTGGATGCGCTCTTTCTCGCCTTCCACCACCTTGGTGTGCACACGGACAGTGTCCCCTATGGCAAAGGAGGGGATGCTTTCTTTCATGTATTGCTTTTCAACGAACTCGATTGCGGTCATGACAAAAATCCTTAAAAATCCTTTACGCCCGGGAACCCAGCAGCCTGTCCATTATTATGGCCGCCGCGCACCGCACGGGCAGGTGGTTAAACCCGTCTTTCAATCCTTCGATGGGGGCCAGCCGCACGTCCGCCCGGTCCATCACCGATTTTGCCAGCCCGTGCCCGGTGCCAAATAAAAGCGCCGCCCGCCCGCACTGGCTTAAATAGTCCCTCGCCGCGCCGTAGTCCATCACCGGCCCGGAGCTTTTGGCCCCGGTGGCCGCAAGTTTCACCGCGCCGCCGCGAAATGAAAAATTATCCACCATATCATCAATTGTGTCAACCACTTTAACGCACCCCAGGGCTTCTTTGCGGGATGGGTTATAAGCGGCGCCATACCCTTCCATCCAGTGGGTGGAGAGGCGCTCCACAAGCCGCCGCTGGGTGGCCAACGGGGTTATTATATAAAGGTTTGCGATTCCATAGGTGCGGCACGTCCGGGCGAAATCGTGGACGTCTATAGTGGTCACCGAGCTTGTCACCTCTTTGCCTTGCTTGTCGGACACGGGATGATGCACCAGCGCCACCGCCAGGTTCTCGGCGATCAGCCGGCTTTTCTCAAGCTCACTCACCTTTTTCCTCCATCGCCTTGCGGGCTGTCCGCATTTCATCCTCCGAAAGACCCGCTTTGTCCAGCAGGGCGGGGCGCACCCTGGCGGTCTTGATTATCGCCTGCTCGCGCCGCCATTTTTCTATTTTCGCATGGTCGCCGGAAAGGAGTATCTCCGGAACCTTCAATCCCTCAAACTCCGGAGGCCGGGTGTATTGCGGATATTCAAGCAGGTTGCCGGCGTGGGACTCCTTGACCGTGGACTGTTCCTCCCCCACCACCCCCGGCACGAGCCGGGCCACGCAGTCCACCAGCGCCATGGCCGGTATCTCGCCGCCGGTGAGAACGTAATCGCCGATGGACACCTCCATGTCGCACAAAAGCCCGGTCACCCGCGCGTCCACCCCCTCATACCGTCCGCATAGGATAATTATACCCGACTGCCTTGAAAGCTCCATGGCAAGGGAATGGCGCAAGACCGTCCCGGCGGGGGACATGAGTATCACCTTCGCGGCGGGGTTCGATGTTTTAAGCTGGGCCACGGCGGCCGCGAACGGCTCCACCTTCATCACCATCCCGGCCCCGCCGCCGTATGGATAGTCGTCGGTGATCCGGTGCTTGTCTGTGGTCCAGCCGCGCAGGTCGTGCACGTTCACCTGTATCTTGCCGCTATCCCTGGCCCTTCCGATGATGGAGGAGTCCAGCGGGCCGGCGAACATCCCGGGGAAGATCGTGACTATGTCAAATCTCACTCCATCTCCTCCATAGGCTCGGCCACTATCCTGCCGTTCTCCATATCCACTTGCTTCACCACATCGGGTATGCACGGCAATAAAAGCTCCTGGCCGGAATCGTTTTTCACCACCCACACGTCCCTTTCACCCGCCTCGAAAAAATCGGCAAGTATGCCCAGTTTCTCCCCGTCAGGCCGGAACACCGGAAGGCCGATCACCTCCTCGTAGTAATGGCCGCCGCCGGGAAGGTCCGGCATTGTGGATCGTGGCGTCTTTATCATCATGTTGACCAAATGGCGCGCCGCTTCCGGCGAGTTCACCCCGGCGAATTTCACCAGCATCGGGCCGCCGGAGCCCCTGGCCGATTCAAGCACAAGGGAAAGGGGGGGGGATGAGCCATGTTCATCGGCGATGGAAACGCAATTGCCCGATAGGCCCGAAACGGCCTCCGGGAAGAAAGGATACAGCTTTAACTCGCCATGCACGCCGTGGGGCTTTCCGATCCTGCCGACGGCGATCAAAAGGCCGCTGGCGGAGCCGTCCGCACCGGAGCTTTCGGCTTGCCGGGGCGGACGATGTCCTGATTCGCGGGCCAAAGGCTTATTCCAATATCTCCAGCACGGCCCGGACGTTCTTCCTGGCGGCGGTGGCCGCAAGGATTGTCCTCATCGCCGAGGCGGTCCTGCCGCGCCGTCCGATCACCTTGCCCAGGTCGTCCGGAGCGACGCTAAGCTTGATGGACGTCGTGTCGTCAGCCTCTTCCTCGGCCACGGAAACCTGCTCGGGATGATCCACCAGCGCCTGCGCCACGTGTTCAATAAGCGCTTTCATGTCCATGACCTCCACTTGTAATGGCCTCCCGCAAGCCAAATGCGGGCAGGCCGGTAAAAACAGGCGTTACTGCTTGGCCGCGGCCTGTTTTTTAATAAGGCTTTTCACGGTGTCGGAAACCGCCGCGCCGGCCTTGAGCCAGTGGTCGAGCCGTTCCTTGTTGAAATCCGCCTGCGCGCCAGCCGCCTTGTTGGGGTCGTAATGGCCGACGGTCTCCAGAAATTTGCCGTCCCGGGGATTGCGCGAATCCGTGGCGACGATCCTGTAGAATGGCTTTTTCCTGGCTCCCATCCGCTTCAATCTTAAAATAACAGACATTCCTTTCTCCTAATAGTCCCGATTTAAGTTACATGCCAAGCCCGGCAAACGGGTTCATTCCGGCCTTCTTGCCGGTGAACCTGCCAAGGCTCTTCATCATCTTCTTTGATTTCTGGAAGTTCTTGAGCAGGCGGTTGATCTCCATCATGTCCGTCCCGCTCCCACCGGCGATACGCCGCTTGCGCGACGTGTTTATTATGCCGGGATTCGATCTTTCCTTCTTCGTCATGGAGTTTATTATAGCCTCCACCCGGGTGATTTCCGACGGGTCGAAGTTGATGTCCTTCATCGCCCCGCCAACGCCCGGAATCATTTTCAAAAGCTGCTCCATCGGCCCCATCTTCTTGATCATCTGGAGCTGCTCTAAAAAGTCGTTCAGGTCGAATGACGCCGAAAGCATCTTCATCGCCTGGGTCTCGGCCTTTTTCTGGTCGATATTCTCCTGCGCCTTCTCGATAAGGCTTAGAACGTCCCCCATGCCCAGGATGCGCCCGGCGAGCCTGTCCGGATGGAAAGGCTCGAACTGGTCCACCTTTTCGCCGGTTCCGATGAACTTTATCGGCGCCCCGGTCACCTTTTTTATCGAAAGGGCGGCGCCGCCGCGCGTGTCGCCGTCAAGCTTGGTGAGCACAACGCCGGTCATCCCGATGCGCTGGTTGAACGTCTGCGCCACGTTCACCGCGTCCTGCCCGGTCATCGAATCGGCCACGAAAAGTATTTCGGATGGCTTTAACAGGTTTTTTATCCCGTCAAGCTCCGCCATCATCACGTCGTCTATGTGCAGCCGTCCCGCCGTGTCCACCAGCACCACGTTGTAATTGTCCCTCTGGGCCATCACAAGGGCCTGGCGGCATATTTCTATGGGAGGGGTGGTGGGGGAGGAGGGGGCGACAGGCACCCCGGAACTTTCGGCCAGCACTTTGAGCTGGTCCATGGCGGCGGGGCGGTACACGTCGGCGGACACCACCATCGGCCTGTATCCCTGCCTGGCGATCTTCAACGCAAGCTTGATGGTGGTGGTGGTCTTGCCGGAGCCCTGCAGGCCGGTCATCAATATGATGGTCGGGCCGCGCTCGGTGTATTTTATCTCTTCGGTCTTGCCCCCCAGAAGCTCGATGAGCCGTTCGTGGACGAGCTTTATCAGATGCTGGCCGGGGGTGAGCCCCGCGGCGGTCTGCGAGCCAAGGGCGGCCGTGCGCACGTCCGCGATGAAGTCCTTGACGACGTTTATGTTCACGTCCGCCTCAAGGAGCGCCATGCGAACTTCACGCATCGCCTCGGAGACGTTCTCCTCGGTGAGCTTGTGCATGCCGCGGAGGCGTTTTACCACCCCCTCGAACCGCTCGCTTAGACCCTCAAGCATCCAGTCGTATATCCGGTAAAATAGTTGCTCATTTCGCCAGTTAAGGCTTTCCAGAATCGTTTAGTATATAACGTGATATCAAGAAAGTCTATCTCGGGTTGAAGAAAAAATGGCATCGGGGCCAAGGGACGGATTTTGCGCTGTCCGGGGTGTTCTTCACCCCGGACTCCATGTGGCGTGCCAGGAAGGCGGGGTGGCGCCTCCGGCTCAACACCCCGCCGGGCGCCTAAGTTAATTACATGCACAGCGTCACAACCAGCTTCCCCGTGGCCGCCTCGGGCTGTTGCCAAATGCTCATCGGGGTGTTCTTCACCCCGATGTCCCAAAGTCGAGTGCGTAATGCTCGTATAAAAAAAGAGTCCGGGGTGAAGAACACCCCGGACAGCGTTCGTTTCGTGTGTTTTCCCTTTTGGGCAACAGCCCGGGGCGGCCACGGCGAAGCATAAAAAGGGGGAAGTTCTGATCCCGGATAGCCGGAGACGGCTTCCGGGATGACAAGACTCACTGCTTCTGTGGTGACAATTCAGGTTTCGCCGCCTAGCCCTGATGCTGGTTGGCCGCCAGGATTATTCTGATGTGTTCCTTGGCCTGATGGGAAAGGTTGACGAATTCCACCCCGGTCTCGATCCTGCCGGTCCCTTTTTTGTTCAGGTGCACCACTTCACCCTCAACTTCCACCATCTCATCCCCGGCGGCCAGGGTGATGTTCACCTTTGAAAGCAGCGGGAGCGGTTTTGTGGTCTCAAGGCGCATGCCTCCCATCGAAATGTCCAGCGTCCTGCCGATGGACGATTCGGCCACTTCCCCAAGCGCGCCGTATATATCATAAGCGGCAAGGTACAAATGTTTCACCCGTGGGTAGCGCCGTGAATCTTCACCGCTGGTCATCTGGAAATCTCCTCATCTCTTTTGCGGCCATGATTGTATCACTTCCCGTCATTTTCGTCCGGGCCGGTTTTTCCGATAAGGGTAACACAGGCGGAGTATCCGTGGACATAGCTTGCTCCCCCGATAGGGCCGATCTCATTTATGCACACAGACCCGGCCATGGGGGCGGAGTGGCCCACAAGTTCACGGGTGAGTTTTGCGTCCACCCCTTTTTTCCCGTAAAGCTCGTTGGCGCGGGCCGCGCCGGTGAATATGATGGCGCCGCCGGGGGGGCGGGCCGAACCTGTGCGGGGTGAAAAGAAGCTCCATGTCCTCGGTGGCGGTGGACTTATCCATCATGTGGAACCGCACCGTGTCCCCCTTGCGGAAAACCGGGCCGGCCGCAACGGCTCCGCGCCTGTGGTCCACCATTCGCACTTTGCGTATCAGGTAATCGCCCCGTCCGGCGGTGTGTGGGGGCTTGTCCGCCACAAGTTTGCCGAGGAAAAGGCCGCGGTGGAGCGCCTCGCTGTCCGCCATGGAGGCGTCGCCCATCACTACGTCGGCCGCTTCGTCCGCCGGGCGGCCGTCCAGCTCCATTATCATGGCCCCGGAGAGGCGTGTGACGGTGTATGGCCGCCCAAGGGGATTGCCCCCTTGCGAAAGCATCACCTGCGCCCCCACCGAGCCTGTCATGGCCACTCCCACAGCGCATATCTTGTGAGAAGGGCCGAATCCCGCCATGTGGCAAAGCCCCACGCTGGCCGCGTTCATCACCCCTCCGGCCACCGGGACTTCGGGGTACACCCGCGAGAACGCCGAAAGGACCTCCGACATACCCGTCCCTCCGGTTTCGCTGAACAATATCACCGCCCCCGGTTTTTTTCCGCCGAACATTCCGGCCAGGCTCTTTTCAATCCCGTCCGGACGTGCGGACAACACCTGTTTGTCGAGCGCGAAAGAAGCGAAATCGGCGCCGTCCCCCCCAAGGGCCATCACGGAAATGGCGCGTCCGTCGTCCTCGTCCACGCCGCCACCGATCACACCAGCTCCCGCGCAGGCGGCAACGGCGCCGCCGGGGATTGCGGCGGAAACGCCGGCCGCCAGCGATTGCAGACTGGCCCCGTGCCCCGGCCCGGCGAAGATCAATGCAAGCTTTACGGCGCCAAGCCCTCCCATGCGAAGGTCCATTTCTTTAAGTATGTCCTTCACGCCGTCGGCGGGGGGGTGGCTTTTGGAGAATTCGCAGGCTATCATCGGCCCGGCTTTTTCAGCGGAAGGGTGATATGGAACGTGCTTCCCTGGCCCGACACGCTGGACACCCCCACCGTGCCGCCGTGTAGCTCCACCAGGTTTTTGCAGATTGTCAGGCCCAGCCCGGAGCCAGGTTCGATGCCAAGCTGGTGCGTGCGCAACTGCTCGAACTTTTCAAACACGATCCCCTGCTGGTCGGCGGGTATCCCCGGCCCGGTGTCGGACACCTTCACGGTCACATGCCCGTTCTCCGCCGTTTTGGAGACGGTTATGGCGCCCCCTCGGGGGGTGAACTTTATCGCGTTGCTTATAAGGTTGTTCATCACTTGCAAAAGCTTGGCCCCGTCGCAGTCTAACGTCGTTTTTTCGCCCAGGTTGATGGTGATTTCCTGTTTTTTCTCGTTGGCGGCGAATTCCATTGTGCGGACACTTTCTTCGATTATATCGTCAATCACGATAGGATCATAGGCCAGTATTACTTTCCCCCCCTCCAGCTTGGAGACGTCCAGGATGTCGTTCACAAGCTGCATGAGCCTGTTGCAGGAGCGCAGCATGGTGGCAGTCTCCCTCTGGAAGTGTCCCCCCTCGCGGGACGACTGTATCATTTTCACGAATCCGCTTATCACGTTGAGCGGCGAGCGTATGTCGTGGGACACCACCGCCACGAACTCGTCCATCCGCCGGTTGAGGTCTTCGAGGACGCGGTTCTTCTCCTCCAGCTCGATTGCGTGGAGCGCCTTTTCCTCCGCCAGCGCAAGCCGCCTGTTCGCCCGGGTCATAAGCGTTCCGCCCAGCACCACAATGAGCACCACCACCACAAGCAGCGACATGGTCTGCCAGAAGCTTTTGTTAAGGAGCCTTGTGGCCTCCCATTCCGGCGCCGCCACGGCAAGGCTCCACGATTTGTCCAGTATCCTCACCGCCGCCATGGACACATACCATTCTTCCCGCGCGCCGTCCACCTTGAGCCTGCGGCCGTCCTGGTTAAGAGGAATCCAGCCGGCGGTCCTGTGGCCGGAGGCGGCCATGCGGAATTCGGAGGCCAGCCGCCCGCCGTCGCCCATGGCTCCGTAAATATCGCCTGCCATGCCGTCTATCTTGCCGGCGTCCGCCATGATGGTCTCGCCGTTGTAAAGCCAGGCAAAGCCGGAGCTGCCCACGCGCACAGGCTCTATGATGGTCTTCACAAGGTCGTCCACGCCGATGAGGGCGATTATCATCCCGGAGGCGAAAATCCCCCCGGCCCCTTTTTCCCCCTCCGGCCTGGCCTGGCGGAAAATGGGCATCCCCACGGCGATTCCACGGTAATGCGGCGTCTGGACTATCCGGGTGGCGATATTCACCCGCCAGCGCGGCATGGTCTCAAGGAAAAATGAGTGTATCTGACCGTGGAGCAGGTGCGGGTCCGGGGCCTTTGTGACGATAAGCCGCGTTTCCCCGGCGCCGTCCAGAAGGATCATGTGGGAAATCCTCTCGTCATGCTTGGAGATTATCCCCCGGAACGCCTTGTCCACCGCCTGTATGTCATACCGCTTGACGGCGTCCAGCTGGCTGGAGGTGATCATGTCGCTGATGACGCTTTCCATGAAAAGCTCCACGGACTTGGCCGACGAGTCCGCCAGGAACGTCAGGTTTTTGGTGAACGCCCGTTCGTTCTCCTCCTTCACCGTCCTGTTGACGCTGTACGCGATGGCCGCCACCAGGGAAAGCGAGATTATGACGCCAAGCCAGATAAGGCCTATCAGGCGGCGCTCCCGGTTCTGCTGCTGCGAGCTTTCAGCGGGCTTCATCGCTTGCCGCCGCGCTCCCGTTCCCCTGTTCGCCTGCCCGCGGGTTTGCGGAACAGAAGCCTTATGGGGGTCTTGTTAAATCCCCCTTGCTCCCTGATCCTGTTGGCAAGGTAGCGCTGATAGGAGAAATGCACCCCGTCGGGATAGTTGGCCATGATCACAAACGTGGGAGGGGCCGCAGAGGCCTGCGTGGCGAAATAAAGCTTCACCCGTTTGCCGCGGAACACCGGCGGCTCCTTGCGCTTGGTCGCTTCTTCCAGAATGCCGTTGAGGGCGGATGTGGCGATCCTCTTGTTGTACTCGGCGCCCACTTCCTCCACAACCTCCAGTATCTTGCTCACCCTTTGCCCCGTGGTGGCGGAAACGAATATAACAGGGGCGTGGACCAGGAACTTTAGCAGGTTGCGGATCCCTTCTTCATATCGCAGCGCCGTCTTTTCGTCCTTTTCCACCGCGTCCCACTTGTTCACCACGATAACGCACGCCTTGCCGGCCTCTTGGACAAGCCCGGCTATCTTCGTCTCCTGCGCGGCGGCGCCCTCCGTGCCGTCTATCATCAATAGCGCCACGTCCGCCCGCTCGATGGCCTTCATGGCCATTATCACGGAGTATTTCTCAAGCTTGGCCGTCACCTTGGCCTTGCGGCGTATTCCGGCTGTGTCTATTATCACCCACCGCTTGCCGCGCGCCGTGAACTCCGTGTCTATCGCGTCGCGGGTGGTGCCGGGAACATCGCTCACCATCATCCGGCTCTTGCCCAGCAGGGTGTTGACCAGCGACGACTTGCCCGCGTTGGGCTTGCCCACCACGGCGATGCGCACCGGGCGCTCCTCGTCCTCCGGTTCAACGTGCTCTTCTTCCTTGATTTCCCCCACGGCGTTCTTGAGCAGGGGGTCTAGCCCGATGGAATGCTCCGCGCTTATGGGGAAAACGTCCTCGAATCCCAGGCCCATGAAATCGGCCTCGGCCGACTCCTGCTTGTGGGAGTCCATCTTGTTCACAACAAGGGACACACGTTTCCCCGATTTCCGCAGCCGCTTGGCGATGTCCTCGTCCACGGAGGTGACCCCCTCTCGGCCGTCCACCATCAGGAAGATCAGGTCCGCCTCCTCGATGGCCATCATGGTCTGCTCGCGCATCTGGGAGAGTATCTTGTCGCGGCTTTCCGGCTCGAACCCGCCGGAGTCTATTATCCCGAATTTTTTGCCGCGCCATTCGGCGATGGCCACGTTCCTGTCGCGGGTGACTCCGGGTGTGTCGTCCACAATGGCGGGGCGCCCGCCGATGATTTTGTTGAACAACGTGGACTTTCCCACGTTCGGCCTTCCCACGATAGCGATATAGAACATAGGACTCCAAGCTCTGAAATTGAATATTTTAACACTTTGGGGCGTTAAGGTGGGGCGCATTGACGCGCCGGGGAATATCGGGGAGGAGCCGTGATGTAAAAAGTCTTTTTAAAGAAAATGATACGGCGTGTCGCGGGCAAGTTCGTCAATCGTCACTCCCAGCGTGGCGGCCAGGGCTTTTGCCATGTCCCAACCTGGGGTGAATGCGCCGTTTTCGATGCGCTTGATAAGCAGGACGCTGATTCCGGAACGGCGCGCAAGTTCCTCCTGCGACCAATGGTGGCCTTCCCGAAGCCTGCTCACGCCGTTTTGAACTGACATTTTAGTGACGCTCCCCTGTAAATATATTACCAAATTTATTCGAAAATGGGGGCGCGGGGGGGGGCGGAGAGGGGGGGATGAAGATGCAGTGACACAGGTATTAAGCCCGCAAGACGCCTGCGCTATGGCTGGCACAAGTCATCAATCATTTTACGGACTGTCCCGGCCAAAACAGGGATGTCATTTTGACATATACCGAAGACCGCTTCATGGTCAAAGCGGCGCTGTATGCGGCCTATCACCTTAAGCGCGCTTTCCAACGTCTTTACTGTTCATGCGTTTGAGAGCGATATGCCCATCCGCAAGGTCGTCAAGGAACTCGCTGACGGCTTCGCGGATGTAATAGCTTTTGCCACGGCCGGTTTTTCTGGCGAGTTTGTCAAGCCGCTTCACCATGTCGTCCGGCATCCGCACGGCAACCTGTTGCTCCATCTTTTCCTCCATTGCCCGATGCTTTAGCTTAGCACATCCTTGCGGCGGAGATTTTGCGTGAAATCATGCCGGGCGCAAGAAAGCCGGGGAGAAGGCCTCCCCGGCGCGCGGACGAATAGGAAATCACGCCCGGGAGTTGATGTACACCCCGTACTTCTTGTCCACGCCCTGGATGTGGTGGACGAGCCAGTCCTTGAGGAACATCATGATGTCGGTGGCCAGCGCCGTGTCCCCGGCCTTGAACTTGCCGTAAAGCCTGCCGGCCTTGGCCAGCAGGTTCTCGTGCAGCTTCTTGTGCGTGTCAAAGTCCGGATAGTTGTTCTTGCGCAGGAACGCTTCTTCGTTCTTAAGGTGCGTCTGCGCGTATTCCATCAGCCCGTCGAGCACCGAGCCTATGTTAGCGTGGCTGCCGCCGGTGCGCACCTGGTGGTGCATCTCGTTGATGATGTCCACAAGCTTTTTGTGCTGCCTGTCCATTTCCGGCACGCCGACGCTGAACACGTCGTCGTCCCATTCGAGCAGCACGCCGCCATCGCCTCCCTTGCTGTGGAAAAGAAGCTCCGCCGCATGGGTGTCCGAACCGTGGACGAGCCGGATGAGGTCCTTGACCACGTCGTTGAGGCTTTCGGCCTGGGCGTTCAGCTCCTCGGAGGCCGCCGCGATCTCCTCGGCGGAGGCGGCGTTGTTCTGCGTCACCTTGTCCATCTGCGACACCGCCACGTTCACCTGCTCCACCCCGGTAGTCTGCTGGGTGGAGGCCTGCGAAATGTCCTGGACGATGCTGCCCACCTTTTTCACACCTTCTATGACGCCGCTCATGGCGCCGCCGGCCTTCCCCGCTATCTCCACCCCGGTCTGGGCCTTTTTCACCGCCTCGGCGATCATCGCCGCCGTGTCCTTGGCCGCGCCGGCCGACCTTTGCGCCAGGTTTCGCACCTCCTCGGCCACCACCGCGAACCCTTTGCCGTGCTCTCCGGCCCGCGCCGCTTCCACGGCGGCGTTGAGCGCAAGAAGGTTGGTCTGGAACGCGATCTCCTCGATCACCTTGATGATCTTGTTTATCTCGCCGGAGGACTTGCTTATCGCCTGGATGGCGTCCAGCAAATCTTTCATGGCCACGGAGCCTTTTTCAGCCCCTTCGCCAGCCAGGTGGGATATCTTGTTGGCGTCCGAGGCGTTGTCCGAATTCGTGCGGCTTTGCGAGGTGATCTGCTGGAGCGCCGCCGACGTCTCTTCCAAAGATGAGGCCTGCTCTGTCGCCCCTTCGGCCAGGGCCTGGGATGCGCTGGAAATCTCGCCCGAGGCCGCGCTTATCTGCGAGGAGCCCTCGCTCAATGTGTTTATTATGCGGATCACCGGCTTGACCACGGAGCGGTTGATGAACAGGAACACGGCGCCGAACACCGCCAACGCGAAGACCGAAAGGGCGGAGTTGAGGATTATCGTGTTGCGCGAGTCCGCCAGCGTGATGTCCGCGGCTTCCGTGGAAAGTTCGCCCACCACCTTGGATATGTTAAGCGAGGCGTTTATCGCCTTTGTGGAGCGGCTGATCCATTCTCCGGCGGTGACAGGGTAAGGGACCGCTTCGGCGCTGGCCTTGAAAATGTCCAGCCGCAGCTTCTGGTACTCGCCCAAAAATTCCTGTTCGAAGGCGCTGATGGCGGAAGAGAGCTTCGGGGGAGTGTTCTTCAGCCCTCTTAAAGCGATAGTCTTGGCCGCGGCCTGGTCCACCACGGCGCGGAACATCTTGAGCTTTTCGAGCGTCTCCGGCGGGATGGGGGCGCCCGAGCCGATCACGTTGCCCAATTGCGCCCGCTCCCTGCCGGCGTATTCGGCCAGCGCCGCCACGTTAGCGCGCAGCACGCTGTTGTAATACAGCACCTGTTCGGAAGGATCCTCCGGCGCGAAAGCAACGTCGCGCAGTAAAAATTCCGCGTCTATGTTGGCGGTGGCCTTTGCTATCCAGTCCGGCGCCGGGATGGACTTGCCTTTGACGGCGGAGCGGGAGGACTTCACCTCCTCATACGCCTTTTTCCACGCGCCAAACTGGGCCTTGAAGTCCACGCCGTCCCGCTCGGACAGCAGCTTTTCGGACTTCAGCGCCGCCGAGTTGGCCTCCGTGTCGCCGTTGCGCCCAACTTCGTCGAAAGTCGCAACAAGCTCCGCCGGGGGCGTCTGGCTGCCGATGATGGTGGCGCCCACGCCCCGTTCGATGGCCTGCCACCCGGCCGCGGCGTTCAGATGTCCGGCGATTTCGTTCATCTGGTCGTAACGCTTCGCGTCACCGCGTTGGCGCAACGCTTCGGTGACAAGCAGCGCCGCCAGGACCAGCGACACAACCAGCATCAGAGAGATCATGCTAACGAGTTTGGCGAGTCAATCCCTTTTTTAGTTGAAACTCCCGGCATGACCGTCACGCCGCTTTCACCATTATCTTCCCCGCCAGAGCCCGTTTCATGATCTCACGCAGTTCTGGCAGGTGTTTATAACCGCTCACTTTCCTCAACCTGGG
>JACRLM010000082.1 GCA_016235255.1 Nitrospinota bacterium
GTGAGGAGTTTGATTCTGCCAAAGCATTCCGTGCGGCAAACAATTAGGCTTGACATGTGAGTGAGTATCTTCACCCCGATGTCCCAAAGTCGAGTGAGTAATGCTTGTATAAACAAAGAGTCCGGGGTGAAGAACACCCCGGACAGCGTTCGTTTCGTGTGTTTTACCTTTTGGGCAACAGCCCGGGGCGGCTCCGGCAAAGCGCCATCTTCGCGCCTCTGAGCCTCTGTGGTGAAATTCTTTTTCTTTCCCGTGGCCGTATTCGCCTTTTCTCTACAAAAGCCTGAACGATCCGAAAAACCTCTCTTTTTCCGCCGTCAGGCTAAGCAACGGCGGATGGCCTATCGCCACGGCGTACACCCGGTCCCCGCTGCGGAACACATCCACTGTCACCTTGCCCCCTCTTGCCTTGAACACCCATTCCTTCCCCATCCTTCCCCCGATGGACACGTCCTGCTCCGATTCCACGCTGGCCGCCCAGCCAAGCTTTTTTAGCGCCCCTTCCCGGAAACCCTGGAATGCCCGGGCGTCGTCCCACTGGATGGCGTCTCCCCCCACGATCCGGTAATCGGCCACCATCACCATATACTCGATCCCGGGTATGCCGAACACAGGCGCCGTATGGTAATAGGCGGTCTCCATCTGCACTTTGGCGAACTGGCCTTCCACCGTCTGGCTGTCAAACTCCACCACCGGCTCCCCCACAAACTGGATGGAAAAACTTTTCTCGGCGGCGCTGTATTCCCTCCAGTCGTTCAGGTCCGAACGCGCCCAAAGGCCGCCGGCGGCAAGGGCCACGATCACTATCGCTATCTTGGCGAAAAAAATGGTGTCGGTCTTTTTAGAAGGCTGGCGATAGACAGGAGGCGGACTTAAGGGGACGGTCTTTATGGACGCCGATTTCTGGCCGCTGGTTTTCTCGCGCCATTTGCTGAATATTATCCCGCACCGCTCGCACTCCAGTGTCTTGTCCGGCTGTGTATGGCCGCATTTGGGGCATTCCATGATCAGGTCCTTTATGATTGCTAGTTATAATATTCGCCCTAGGCCGTAACATGTCAATGCTATCCCCGAATCCTTTGGCCTGCCTTGTGTCCGGCCCACGGTTGACCCTTCCGGCGCACCGTGTCTATAATCCACCAATGAGCCAGAACGAAGGCAAGAGCGCCTCCAGGACCGCAAAGGACATCGAGTTCGTCGCCCGCATAACCGCCGGTGACGAAGAGGCGTGGGCGAAATTCGTTGACCAGCACACAGATTGGGCGTTGTTCAAGGCCAAGGAATGGTGCGTGCAGCATTGCCCCCATTGCGCCGGGAGCTATCTTTGCGGCCTGATGAGCCTTTCGCTGCAACGCGAGGGGAAAACGCCGAATTTCTCCCGGGCCGAGTGCGACGACGGGATGGACACATATATCTGGCTATTCGAGCAGCTCAAACGTAAAATCGTAAAATATTCCGGCAAGAACGACTGCCTGCTCTCCACCTTTGTATGGACCATATTGAACTCCCGCGAGCTGTACATAGACTGGCTCCGCTGGAAATACGGCAGGGCCTTCTGATGGGAGTGGCGATATGATCCCGGAGGTATTGAGCGATTCGGCCCGCAAAAGGCTGCCCCAGGCCATACAGAAACTTTCAGAGAAAGAGCAGATGACCTTCATCCTGCTTAGGATGAAGCGCGACGCGGCGTATATTTCGCGTGAGCTTAAGGTCACGCTCGACAAGGCGCGTGAAATGATCCGCGCCGTGCAGGACGAACTTGTGAAAAGCGGCTCGCTGGACCTGATACAAGACCCGGTGTTCTATCCGATAGACCAGCCCGTTGGGGACGACGAAAGGCCCGGCCCGGGTTTCCAGCTTGCCAGCGAGGATATGGACATGGCCGACCAGATCGCCATGTCCCGGTTTTACAAGACCCTTGGCGAGTCATTGGACAAGATGCCAAAAGAGGGGCGAAGGCTCCTTTCCCTGTGGTTTAACAAGGATATGCGGGCAAAAGATATCCTTAATTTTTACAAAGGGTTGTCTTTGCCTTTGACGGACAGTAAGCCTATTTCCACAACGTCTGAGCAGGATGTTTTTTATGCTTTGGAAAAAAATATCCGGAATCTGCTGACGATTGTCCGTACAAATATGTCAGGGGAAGGTCAAAGCCTTACCCTGGCCATGTTAAAAGAGATATTGGACGAAACGGGCGTTTAGATTGGTGACGGATTTATGAGCCACCTGACGATAGCGGAACTTTTGCGGTACGCGGACCCGGAGCTTGACGAATCAAGCCGTGTCCAGGCGCGGGGGCATCTGGAAGGGTGCCACACCTGCCGCCGGAGGTTCGCCTCGCTGATGACCATGCGCTCCGCCCTTTTCAACGTGTCGCCGAAACTCTCATCCGCGGAAGAATTGACCCCTTCATGCGTCCCTGTGGAGCTTATGGGGGATTACATCGGCGCCAGGCTGCCACAAGCCGAACGGGCCGCGTATTCCGCCCATATGGCCGAGTGCGACCTTTGTTTTGACCGGGCGGCGTTCTTCGTCACCTCCAGCGTCAGGATGACGGAGGGAGTTTTGGGAATGGCGGCCACCCCCGCAAGATACCGGGAGGCCGTGGCCCCGGTGAAAAGGAAAATCGCCGCCGGGAAAAGCGTTTCCATATGGGACATGCTGGGCAGATGGGTGGCCTCGCCCGTTCCGGCGTACGCTTTCGCCGCGGCATTGCTTTTGTTCATGGTGTTCGGCCAGGCCGGGGGCGGAGCGGGCAAAATCGTGGCGCTGGACATGGACAAGGCGTTCATCGTGTATGAACAGCCGGAACAGGCCGCCCCGTCATTCGGTTTTTCCGACGCGGGGAGGAAAGTGGGGGAGTCCCCCGCCAACCTTTCGGTGGACGTGGCCGGGCGCGGCGGCAAGGTGCGGTTTGCCTGGAATCCTGTGGACGGCGCGGCGGACTATAATTTCATCCTGATGGAAGTGAGCGCCCGTGGCGTCCATGAGATATACGAGACGAAAACGGCGGAGCCTTCCGTCTCCCTGGACGAAGGAAAGCTTGCGGCCGGCCGGGTGTACCGGTGGAAAATTTCCGGATCGGCCAGGGACAACAAGGTATTCGCCGCGATAGGCCAGTTCGCCTACGCCAAGTAGGTTTTATAAAGGAGGTTTCCGTGGGAGCCTCGTCAAAGTTTGTTATCGCCGTGTTGACGGCGTTGATCGCCTCTGCGCCGTCCTTTGCCCATGCCCAGGCCAATGCACTGCCCGGCGCCACCGCTGAAAAAGGGTATTGGACAAAAAACCACAGGACTCTCAAGGAGAGCGATAAGCGCTCCATCACCGCCCGCAAAGTCTTCGCAAAAGTGCTTTCGGCGGCGGACAGGAAGCCCGGCCCGGCGCCGGAACTTGTGATACTGGACGAACAGGGCTATCCCTGGGCGCGCTCCCTGCCGGACGGTTCCATCCTCCTCACCCGGGGCGCCATAGACATCTGCATGAACTCCAAATCGAAGGAGGAGACGGAGGCCAAGCTTGCCTTCATCATCGGCCACGAGCTTTCCCACCAGGTGAACGGGGACTTCTGGCATTTCTTCTTCTACAGCGGCGCCAATCCCGGCCCCGCCATGGACGAGGAGGACAGGAAGGCGCTGGAAGGGGCGGTGAAGATCGCAAAACAGTCCGATTCGGTGATGGCAAAGGAGCTTAAGGCAGACCAGTACGGCGTCATCTACGCGTCGCAGGCGGGCTATCATGTGCGCCGGATCGTGGACGAGGACGAGAACTTTTTCCGCGAATGGACCGCGGCCACCAACCCCGGCCTGCTGGAAGGGAGGATACTTAGCGTGACGCATCCTGAAATCGAGGAACGGTCCGCGGCGGTGATCGTTGCGCTAAAGCGGGTGGCCGAGAAGCTGGACGTGTTCGACAAGGGGGTGGCGTCGTATAAAAACTCCAGCTATGTGGCGGCCAGAAAGTATTTCGAGGACTTCCTTTCCGTGTACCAGAGCCGGGAGGCGTTCAACAACCTGGGGCTGGTGTATTACCAGATGGCGGAGGACGAATACGCCAAATGGCGGCTGGACGAGGAGCCGAATTTCCAGCTTTCGCTTGTGGTGGACCCGACCAACCGCGCCCGCAAGACCCTTGCGGAGGGGGAGGATGACGACAACGCGCTCGTCTCCGCCGCCTTCGCCGAGGAGAGCCGGGACCAGACCCTGTTCAACCGCCACGCGGACAAGGCGATGCGCTACTTCCGCGAGGCTGTCAACCGCGACCCCGGCTACGCCCCGGCCCACAACAACCTGGCGTGCGTCCATTTTCTCAAGGGGGAATATTCCTCCGCAGTCGGCGAGCTGGACGCGGGGCTGAAACTGAATCCCAACATGCCGGAGGCGTACAACAACCGCGCGGTGTCGTATATGTCGCTTGGCAAGGAATTGCAGGTGGACCTGGCGCGGAAGGCGGAGGCAGACCTTAACAAGGCGCTGGAGCTTCGCAAGGACTACGCAGATGCGTTGTACAACCTTGCGTATCTGTACAAGATCACCGGGCGGGAGAAAGAACGGGCCGAGACGCTAAAAGAGCTTGGCGAACAGACCAGCGGGGATGAAGAGGGGAAGAAGGGGAAGTAGGGTTATGGTTTTATCGGTTCAACACCTTTTATTTTCCTGAAATCCTTTTCGTCATATGTGTAAACGGCGGACACGCCGTTTTCCAGAGCGCTGTGCGCCATTACGGCATCGGCGAATTTTACGTTCTTCTCTGCGTAATCATAAACGGCTTTACGTATGACCGAGTCCTGTTCGACCTTGAGTTCCGGCGTATTGAGAATGGCGTCAACGATATCCCGTATCCGCCGCCTGTCGTATTTATAGACTTTTTCAAGAACCCAGACAATCTCCAACGCCGCCACAAAAGGGAGAATCAGGGTGATCCCATCGCGGCCGGATTCCCGGATAAGCCTCTGGCAGGCATTGCTTTTGGCCTCGTCATCGCGCGTCAGAAGGCGCAATATGACGCTTGTGTCAATTATCGCTTTTTTTGCGCTCATGGGCCGAGTCCTTGACCGCTTTTTCCCTCATTGCCTCAATGCTCATTCCCAAAGATGGCAGGGATCCGGCGTAATCGAATATGGTCTTGCCTTTCCTGATCGTGACTGCCTCCCCCTTGTCTTCCATCACCAGGGTGTCACCCTCCTTTATTTTCAACCTGCGCCTTATAGCGCTTGGCAGGGTTATCTGGCCTTTGGGAAGCACCTTGACCGCTTTCATGGAATATATCCTACCTGATTCTATTTTCCTACCATGGTAGTTTATCATACAACATCAATATCATCCATCTTTCTCCAGCCCTCACATCCTCAAAAACCGCTCGCTTTTCATCCTTCTTCGCACATGGGTTTCCACCATCTCGTGCACCATCCGTTCCACGTCGTCCATCAGCGCTGGGCCGGCGGCAAGGCGGCTTAACTTCTCCATCGGGGTCTCCAGGCTTTTGCCAAGCAGTTTTACGGAACCCAGGCTTACTCGTATCGCGCCGTTATCGCTCTTTACGCAATCGGCGCATACAACGCCTCCTTTGCGCGCGTTGAATCCGGCCGCCGCCTGGGCAGGTTCCTTGCCGCAATTGACGCAATGGGAAAGCCGGGGCATGAATCCGATGAGCGAAAGGTATTTGAACTCGAACAGCCGCAATAGCAAGTCCTGCCGCGCGCCATTGGATTCCGCGCTTAAAGCGCGCCAGAATCCAAGCAGCATCCTTAAACCTTCCCGGTTCACGTCCCGCTCTTTCTGGCAGTAATCGCAAAGCTCGGCGGAGACAAAGGCGTGGCTCATCTTGTCCAGATCGTCCCGGATGGGGAGGAAAGGCTCTATCACGTCGAAAGTGTTAAGCTGGAAAAGCTCCGCCTTCTCCTTGCCATAGAAGATTATGCGGCCGTGCACGAATGGCTCCAGCCTGCCGCCGAACCGGCTCTTGGGCTTTAGCGCCCCCTTGGCCACCGCCTTGATCTTGCCGTAGCGCTCGGTGAATAGGGTGACGATCCTGTCCGCCTCGCCTAGCCTTATGGACTTTATGGTGACGGCGGTGGACTCATGGAGCGGCATGGCGGTCTATCGCCTCACTCCTCGTCCTTGTATCCCAGTTCGCCCAGGCTGCGGATGTCGGTGGTCCATTTTTCCTTCACCTTCACCCGAAGGTCCAGGTACACCTTCGTTCCAAACCGGGCCTCAAGCTCCTGCCGGGCCATCGAGCCGATCTTCTTAAGCATGGCGGCGCCTTTCCCGATCACGATACCTTTTTGCGATTCGCGCTCCACATATATCACCGCCCCGATGAGCGTCACCCCGTTTGGCTCGTCCTCCACCCCCTCCACCACAACGGCCGTTGAATACGGCAGCTCCTGATGGAGCGACACGAACGCCTTCTCCCGGATGATCTCGCCGATGAAGAACCGCTCCGGCTGGTCGGTGATAGTTTCCGCCGGATAAAATTGCGGTCCCACGGGGAGGATTTTGGCGATGGATGTGACCATTTCCTCCACCCCCTCTCCGTTCCGGGCGGATATGGGGAACACTTCGTCGAATTCGCCGATGGTGGTCAACGCGGCGATCTGTTCGAGCAGCACAGGTTTTTTCACCGTGTCTATCTTGTTTATCACAAGGAACCTGGGGCATCGCTTTTCGCCGAACCGGGAGAGGGCGAACCGGTCCGCCTCCAGATCCGGCCGTTCCGCGTCGGTGATGAACAGTATCATGTCGCTGTCCCCCCCCGCTTTCACGGAGACGCCGATCATGAACTTGTTGAGCCGCGATTTTTCGCGCATGATCCCCGGCGTGTCCACAAACACCACCTGCAAGCCGGGCCGGGACATTATGCCCACCACGCGGTTTCTCGTGGTCTGGGGGCGTGGCGAGGTGATGGCCACCTTGGAGCCGACGAGGCGGTTTAGAAGCGTGGACTTGCCCACGTTCGGCCTGCCGGCGATGGTGACGAAACCGGATTTAATGCCTTCTGGAAGGGTCATATGATACTCCGCGCGCGCATGGGGCGCGCAATGGTTTTCAGGAAGCCTTCAGCCTTTCAACTTCCCCTTTTACAAACTCGCACCGCAGCCGCTGCGCGAACACCAGCAGGAAAAGGAGAAAGAAGGTGACAAGGCACGCCTTGAACGCCGTGAGCATGTCCGGATGCATCCCCGAATCGCCGCCGGACTTCTCCAGCACCGGGTGGATGCCCCTGTTCCACAGTTTCACGCTGTAATGCACAAGCGGCACGTCCGCATAGCCCACGATCCCCATCACGGCTGCGTACTTTGCCCGCATGGTCTCGTCCTCCACCCGGCCTCGCAATATAAGGTAGCCCGCGAAGATGAGCCACAGGACAAAGGAGGTGGTCAGCCTCGGGTCCCATGTCCAGTACGCTCCCCATATAGGCTTGCCCCACAGCATGCCTGTGGCGATCATCAGCACGGAAAGCATCACCCCCGTCTCCGCCCCGGCCAGCGCCAGCCTGTCGTACATGAAGTTTTTCGTCCACAGGTAGCCGATGGAGCCTGCGAACGTGAAGAAAAAACCGATGTAGCACATGATGGATATCGGCACGTGGAAATAGAAAATCTTCTGCGGCCATCCCATCACCGCCTCCATGGGGGCGAACGAGAACACCAGGTATATGGACACCATCATCATCGCGGCGGAGGCCGCGGTGAGCGCGGTGGCGATGGCGGGAAGGCTCCGCTTCACAAAGTTCATTTTTTCAGCCCCGCCACGTCCTTTTCAAGCTTTGAAAGCCTTTTGCCTATCAGGAACACGTAGCCGAAGAACACAAGCCACACCAGCGCGTATGCGTATATGACGTAGTCCACTTTCAACACTCCATCAATCCGGTAACGGAACGGCCCTTAAGGCTCACTCCTCTATAATATGCTCGAACAAAAGCCACGGCGCCACCAAGTATATCACGTCGAACACGGCCAGTATCTGGAACCACACCCAAAGCTGTTCCACGCTCTCGCCCCGGATAAGCCCGCCTGAGGCCTTCACAGCCGCGATCACCACCGGCGTCACCACCGGCAGGAGCAGAAGCGGTCCCATCATCTCCCGCGCCCGAAGGTTCACCGCCATCGCCGCCACCAGCAATCCCACCGAATTGAATCCCACCGCCCCCAGGAACAGCGTAAGCGACTGGAGGAAGAACCGCTCCATCACGTTTATGTTGTACATCACCGTGAATATGGGGATGATCACCGCCATCGTAAGCAGCGTCAGGATCAGGTTGGAGGCCATCTTGCCGAAATATACCCCGCTGCGGGAAATGGGCGCCAGCATCAGGGCGGAAAGGCACCCGTCCTCCTTTTCGTGGAGGAATGAGCGGTTCATGGTGATCGATCCGGAAAAAAGGAACGCCACCCAAAGCACCCCCGCCGCCGCGTCCTCCACCTTTATGGAGGTCATGTCGAACGCGAAGTTGAAGATGAGCAGCGTGAGCACGGCGAACATGAATGTTGTGGTGAAAATCTCCTTGCCGCGAAGCTCCATCGCCAGGTCCTTGCGGACGATGGCGACGGAGCCGGACAGGAATCTTTTTATATCCCCGCTCATATCAGTAATGCGCGCTCCCCACTATGCCGTTGTATGTGTCGTGGAACGAGGCTCGGTCTATTTGCGCCGCCGCCCTGTCGAACCGTATCTTCCCCGCCGCCTGCACCGCCACGCGGGTCCCAAGCGAAAGCCCTACTTCCAGGTTGTGGGTTATCATCACTATCGTCCGTTTCTCCCCGCGCAACCGTGAAAGCAGGTTCATCAGCATCCCGGCGGCGTGCTGGTCGAGCCCCGTGAAAGGTTCGTCGAGCAAAATGATGTCCGGATCGTTGACAAGGGCTCGGGCGATGGAAAGCCTCTGGCGCATCCCCCGGGAAAAGGTACCCGCCGTGTCGTCCGCGCGGCTTTTCAGCCCCACTTCGTCCAGCAACTCCGCCCCCTTGCGCTCCGGGTCCGCCACGCCGTAAAGCCGGGCGAAAAAGACCAGGTTTTCCATGGCGGTCAGGTCCGCGTAAACAAGGCTCTGATGGGAGATGTAGCCGATCCTGCGGCGCAGCTCGTCATGATGGCCGTGGGTGACGTCCTCGCCTGCGATCATAAGCTCGCCCCCGGAAGGCTTCACAAGCCCGGCGATCATCCGCAACAAGGTTGTCTTCCCCGCCCCGTTGGGGCCGAATATGGTGAGCGATTCTCCCGCCGCCACCCCCAGGTCCACATGGTCAAGGGCAGTCACCCTGCCGAACCTTTTGACGATGGAACGGAGCTCAATCAGCGGAGAGTTGATATTCTGCGATGTCATGCCCGGTATTGTCATAGAGACGGCTGGCCCAAGTCAACGTCATTCGGGGGCGGGGGTAGGGATGATCCGGTCCCGGGCAGGGTGGCGTGTACAACGCAGGGAATGGCGGCAAATGCGGCAAATGGTGTTAGCAACAAATAGAAATGTCCGGTTTAGTAGCACATGAATTGTCCGCTTTGTCCATCCGGTGATTTCCGATTAATCCCGGCGGGGCCGCAAGCGGCGGACAGTTACGCCGCGGCCTTCCTTTTCTTTTTGATTTCAA
>JACRLM010000083.1 GCA_016235255.1 Nitrospinota bacterium
CCATGGCACGCTCAATCCCTTCCACTTGAGAAAAGAATTTGAAAAAATACTCAGGAGGCTTTTTAATGAGTTATGGGCCAATGAACCATGAGGCGAAAATCCACGCCCCCTTCGGTTACCTTTTCCCGTGAGGCAACGCGTCCGGCAAAATGCCTCTCAATGGCCGCCGCCAGCGCCTCGGTGGTGAAGTCCGAAGGTTCGATCACGGGGTTCAGCCCTTTGCCGCGCGCGGTCTGGGATGTTATGGGGCCTATGGAGGCCACCGTCACCCCGTTCATAAGCTTTGCCGCCCCTTCGCCGAACATCTCCATGAAGTTCGTCACCGTGGATGACGACGTGAACGTCACCGCGTCCACCTCGCCGTTCTCGAACATCTTGCGCATCTTCTCCGTCCGCCCGGCAGGTTTGACTGTGACATAAGTTTCCGCGACGGTGACGGACGCCCCCATCTTCTCCAACTGCTCGGGCAGAACCTCTCGCGCCACTTTGGCCCGGGGGACAAGGAATTTTTTCCCTTTCACCTCGCCGGCCCCGAGCGCCTCTATAATCCCTTCGGCGCGGTATTCAGCCGGGACCACGTCCACCCGCACTCCCATGTTCTCTATCGCCTCGGCCGTCTTTGGCCCGATGGCGCAAACTTTGAGCCCCTTCAATTCACGCACGTCCGCACAGCGTTCACGCAGCCGTTTTACAAAATGCTTCACACCGTTCACCGACGTGAACACTATCCAGTCAAACTCGGAAAGTTTTTCAAGCGCCGCGTCCAGACTGTCCCAGCTTGGCGGATCCTCCGTCTGTATCGTCGGAAACTCGATCACCTCCGCGCCGGACTTGGCCAGCCGCTCCGCGAATCCGGAGGCCTGCTCCCGCGCGCGCGTCACCACGATTTTTTTGCCGAACAGGGGCTTGGTCTCAAACCAGTCCAGCTCCGGCTTTAATCCCACAACGTCGCCGACGACGGTGATGGCGGGGGCCTTGATCCCGGCCTTCTGGACGATTTCCACAATCGTCTCCAGAGTGCCTGTGACGGTCCTCTGCTCCGGCCAGGTGCCTCTGCGGATCACCGCCACCGGGGTCTGCGCAGAACGGCCATTCTTGACGAGGTTGGACACTATGTTCGGAAGGTTTTTAATCCCCATGAAGAACACCAGTGTGCCGATGCCGGTGGAAATCTTGTCCCAATATATGTTCGAATCATCCTTTGTGGGGTCCTCATGCCCCGTGACGAAGGCCACCGTGGCGGTGAAATCCCTGTGGGTGAGCGGAATGCCAGAATACGCCGCCGCCGCCACACCGGCGGTGACACCCGGGACCACTTCGTACTCCAGCCCCGCGCGGACAAGCTCCTGCGCTTCTTCGCCACCCCGGCCAAAGATGAAAGGATCGCCCCCTTTGAGCCGCGCCACGGACTTGCCTTTGCGGCAGCGGTCCACAAGCAGCGCGTTGATCTCCTCCTGGCTCATGGTGTGGTCTCCCCCCATCTTGCCCACATACACGATCTCCGCGTCCGGCCGGGCGTACTCTATGAATTTGGGGTTGGCAAGGTAGTCATACACCACCACGTCGGCGGTCTCGATAAGCTGCTTTCCCTTGACGGTCAGAAGACCCGGATCCCCCGGGCCCGCGCCGATAAGATAGACGATACCTTCGATCATGTCCGAAATTATTTCCATTGTAAGTTAAATAAAACGAAGAGGCTGGTTGTAAGCCGGATTCTGTACCCGTCCCCGAAAGGATGGATGACGGCCATTCCTCTAGCCGCGCCGTTGCCGGAGCGGTCATAAGCGGCCAACCCGGAAGCTTTCGGCGGGCAGCCTTATGCCCCGGCGTTAACCGGGGCGCGCCTCCCTATTCGGCCTTGCGCCAGGCGGGGCTTGCCGTGCCGGCGGTGTCGCCATCGCCGCGGTGAGCTCTTACCTCGCCATTTCACCCTTGCCGCCGGGCCTTGCGGCGCCGGTTTGGCGGTATGCTTTCTGTTGCGCTTTCCCTGGGGTCACCCCCGCTCTCCGTTAAAGAGCGCCTTGCCCTGTGGCGTCCGGACTTTCCTCCCGCCCGCCTTTATGAAGCGGGCCAGCGGCCGTCCCCCAGCCTCTTCAACTGTTATTGTACAGCCTTTTCGCTCTCTTCGGCCTCATGATATATAAAGCGGCTGCAATGGGGGCATTTGTATATATCGTCCGTGGTGCGCAATTGGTAATAAAGCTGCGGCGGCACCATCTGGTTGCAGCCCTGGCACAGCCTTTCCGTCACCAGCGCAACGCCGAGCCCGTCCCGCGCCTTTTGCACCCGTTCATAGTCCGACAGCACTGTGGCGGATATCCCGCCCACAACGCCGTCCCTTTCGCTTTTCACCTTGTCTATGATCCGCGAAAGCTCGGCCATGGCCGCTTCTTTTTCTGTCTTCACCACGTTGAATTTCACTTCCTCGGCCTTCACGCGCTCTTCAAGCGGCTTGCGCAGCGCCCCTAAGTCCTCCATTTTCATCATAAGCTCAAGCTGGGCGTCTTCCAGTTCCTTGATCTTCTGCTCGAAAGTCTCCACCTCTTTTAGCGCGGCGCGGTATTCCACGTTCGTCTTAAGGTTGGGCAGTTTCCCCTTGGACTTGGCGATGCTGTCCTTGGCCGTCTCCACCTCGCGCTCCAGCTCCCTTCTTTTCTTTTTGTCCTCGTCCACGGACGTGTCGAAAACCGTAAGGCGCGACTTGGCCTCTTCAAGGGTTGCCCCGTGGCGGTTTATTTCTTCAGGGAGGGATTTTAGAATGGCGGACTTTCGGGCTATTTCAGTGTCGAGTTTTTGCAGGCGTACAAGCCGTTCAAGATCGGCGTTCATTTCTCTTTCATCTTAAGCAGTCCCGGCCGTGTTTGCGCCGGACCGTTGATTGTTGATCATAAAAAACGGATTCTATCAGAATCCGGGGGCGATTCAAAGGGGCGGTCTGAAAAAATATGGTGGAGAACGGGGAAAGGCTGGCAGGTGAGGATAGTCCGGAATCCGCCGTCATTCCTTGCCCAGGCAGAAGCGGTCGAGCATATGCACAAGGTCGCCTATCTCAAGCTTGTTGAGCCATGCGTCGGCTCCCACGGTCTTGCACTTGTTTATCATCTGCTCGTTTATCAGCGAGGAGAATATCACCACCGGCAGGTTCTTCAGGCCAAGTTCCTCTTTCACATGGCGGCACACGGTCAGCCCGTCCATCTGCGGCATCTCCACGTCCGTCACCAGCGCGGCTATATAGTCCGTGATGGGTTTGCCCTCGCTTTTGGACTTTGCGGCCAGGTTGGCCACCAGCTCGAACGCCTCCCGGCCGTTGTCAAAGCTTGTTATGTTCGTATAGCCAACTTCCTTGGCCACGGAAACGGTCTTGGCGCGGACTATCGGGGAGTCCTCCGCCAGCACGATGTGCTTTGCCTCCCGCTCGTGGTGCCGTTCGCCTAGGTTGGTGGCGTGCTTGGGATCTTCCTCCTCGTGGTACACAAGCCGCGTGGCGGGATATATGTCCGCGAGGATGTGCTCCAGGTCGATCAGAAGTATGTTCCGCTTGTTGATGGTCACCGACGATGTCACCGCCGGGCGGTGCTGGGCGATGATCGGCGGCAGCGGCGTCACGTCCGACCACGAGCAGCGGTGGATCTGGTTTATCCCGTCCACCAGGAATCCGTTCGTAAGGTTGTTGAACGAGCAGACCATCACAACCCGCAGCCTTTCATCCTGGTCTTTCATCGGCACGTCCAGGTGCTTGGCCAGGTTGATCAGGGTGATGGTCGAATCGCGAAGGATGAAAACGCCCATCACCGAAGGATAGGCCTGCGGCACCGCGGAGACCGACTTGGGGTTGTACGTCAGGATTTCCCTGACCTTGGAAACGTTCACCCCATAGCTTTGCTTGTCGATCATGAACTCGATGATTTCGACTTCGTTCGTGCCGCTTTCCAGCAGTATTTCCGATTTGCTCATCTGCCCCATCATGAAAAGAAAGGTCTTAGGCTAAAATCGCCTTAAGCAAGGATACAACTTTTATCCATTATAAACCAGATATATCAAGGTTTCTTGACATGGAAGCTTCCCGGGTTGAATATAACCCTAGGGGTGTGCGCAGCAATCGGGAGAATGGTGGTCTTATGACAATCCGGGAACCGGCCGTCGCGGGATTCTTCTACCCAGCGTCCAAAAGGGACATCGAAAGCCAGATCGCTTCTTTTGACACGGGGGGGGCTGCTCCGGTGGCGGCATATGGAGCGGTGGTCCCCCACGCGGGATACCGCTATTCCGGGCTGGTGGCCGCCAAGGTGTATTCAAGGATAAAACCGCGCGGCTCCATCATCCTTATGGGTCCCAACCACGGCGCGGGGAGAAACTATGAGCCTCCTCCGCCCGTGGCGATAATGGCCGAAGGGGAATGGGTCCTGCCCGGAGGGAAGCTGCCGATAGACGCAGAACTTGCCCAGGCGCTCCTGGACGAGACGGACCTTTTGACGGACGCTCCCTGGGCGCATGAATTGGAACACTCGCTGGAAGTGCAGCTGCCGTTCATAATGCACTATTCCGGCAAGGTAAGCTTCGCTCCGATCATCATTTCGCACCTGTCCGCGGAGGAGGTCGTATCTGTTTCCGAAGGGATATACCGGGGGCTGGAAAAATACGGCAAGCCGGTGACCCTTGTGGCCAGCACCGATTTTTCCCACTACATTCCGCACGAGAAGGCCAGGGAGCAGGACCATAAGGCCATCGAACGGATATTGGCCATGGACGGGTTTGGTCTTTTGAAGGTGGTGGCCGAGGAGAGGATATCCATGTGCGGCTGCCAGCCGACGGCGGTGGTCATCGAGGTGTGCAAAAAGCTCGGGGCGAAAAAGGCCGAACTTGTGGACTACAGGACCTCCGGCGACTCAAGCGGGGACTATTCCTCCGTGGTGGGATACGGCGGGCTGATAATCACCTAGCCGGTTTGGATCACCGGTACACATCCTTTCTGTGGCCGATTCTCACGACCAATAAGGAATCGGCGTCCACTATCGTGTAAATCACCCGGTAGGGCCAGACCTCGTAACGATTGAGCCCTTTCCATTTGCCTTTGAGCGCCTTGCCTTTGGCGGCTGGATCCAAGGCCAGGTCGCCCTCTATTTTGTCCATTATTTTCAACCGGGCGGGACGGTCAATGGCATTCAGGTCTTTTCCGACCGATTCCTTGTATGTGACTTTATAGGCCAACGCGCTTTCTCATCTCGCGCGCCGGGACAGACTTGTCCGCATGGTCGCGCAAACGGCTCAGACCTATTTCGTAGTCCTCGTTCTCATCCAGATAACGGCGCAGGGCCTCTTTCATATAGTGGCTTTTAGTCCGGTGGGTCTTTTTCGCCAGTTCCTCAAGCCGGGCTTCCAGCTCTTTGTCCAAACGCACGGCCAGCATGGCTCCTCCCTGTATTGCATGTATCGCAAGTATAACATGTTCCCGCGCAAGGGGGCGGGGGAGCCGCTAGAATCCGAACACCACCGCCGTGTCCAGGTTGAACACGTTATAGTCCGCGTCGGTGGGGGAGAATGTGTCCTGCTTGTCGGCGACGCGGCTGTAGCGCAGCTTCACGGTGACAAAGCTGTCCAGCGTAAAGTGCCAGGCAAGCCCGGGTTCGACGTATATCTTCCGCCGGCCCGCGTCATACAGTCCTTCGCCCGCCGAATAGCCGTTGGCGGCCACCTGGCGGTATCCGGCAACCCCCGTGAAAGTGAACTCGTCCGAATACCTGTAAACGTTGTTCACGAATATCTGGAATGAATTGCTGTTGGAATTGCCGGTCTCGGGTTTAAGGCTCCCGCCGTCGGAAAGCGATTCGTTTTTCCCCTGTATGCTCATCAGCGCGCCGATTGCGGTGTCGAAATTCTCTTCCCATTTGGCCACATAGCGCGCTTCCACGCTGAATATGTCCCCGGAGCGGAAGGTGTCCTGCCCGGCGGACTTGTCCTTGCCGAACGTGTTGTAAATGAGCGTAAGGATCACAAAATCCCCTTCTCGCACCTTAGCCATGCCGTTTAACATGAGCATAAGCCTGTCGCCAGGGTCGAAATTGTCCCCGTCCGTGTCAGGGGCGGGATCATATTCCCCCATGAATGTGTATTTCGCGCCGGCTCCGACGGACAGCGAGTCCGACTGCATGGCCGCCAGGAAATAGGGGCCCACGTTAAGCCCGGTCCCGTAAGTGTTCACAAGCATCAGGTCCTGGTTGATGTCGTCAACGATCAGCTTGGTCATCTGGCTTGTGGTGTATCCGCGCTTGCCGGTGGGCAGATTCAAGTCCAGCCCGGCGCGCAGCGAGTAATTGTCCCACTTGAAGTTGTAATGCCCGCCGACGTTCGTGTCCGTCAGCGTGGAGATGTCCAGGTTGCCGCTCTGGGCGCTGTTTATCCTGTAACTGGTCTTGGCGAAGTTTCCGGTGACGGCGCCCCCCCAATTGCTGGTCTCATAGGCCGCCTGGGCCAGGCCCACCGTCTGGTTCCCCTTCCCCCCGGTGTCCGAGGACTCCCAAACGCCGTGATTGGCGGAAAGGGTCACAAGCCACGGTCTGGCCTCCTTGGCCTCCTGCGCATTGGCGAACGAGGGGAATAATGAAAAAAGAACGGCGCAAAGTGTCAGGCTGTGTTTCATCATTTGACGTTTATCTTGATTATTACTGGAGTTAATCCCGCGCCGGCCGCGCCGCCTCCCGAGGAACCGCCCCCAGCGCATGTGGGGCACTGGTATAACTGCGTGTCCAGGTCCTCAAGGGTCTTGGCCCCGCCTGGATTGGTGGTCACAGGAGGCGTCACATGACGGCTTAAATTATCTATCAAAACATCCTGGAACAGAGGCATGCCTCCTCCCGCGGATGGCTGGCCGGTAACGCTGAACGGAATCACCCGGTTGAGGAATTGCAGCCGTTCCGGATCAATCGGGAAGGGGAGGGCCGGCTGCTGGCCGGTGGTCACCGTGGTGCGGAACTGCGCGTTGAGCAACACGGTGGTGCGGCTCGGATCTCCGCCGATGACATACACCTGCCCCGCTTGCCCTTCGGAGCCGAGCAGGTCCACATTGGTTGTGTCCCCGTCCGCCTCCACCACAAATGGCGGAGTGCCCCCAACGCCAGCGATGGCGGCCTTGGTGTGGTATTCGAACTTGGATTCCTTGGACGCAAGTTTGCTCACGGCGGACTTCACCCTGCCGAACGACAGTCCGAATATCGAGAAAGTGGAGCCGCGTTCGTTACGGCGCAGGCTTTTTATGGTCAGGTCGGAGCTTTTGTCCACCCGGATGAGGTTGCCGGTGTCCATCTCTATCTCCACCACGCCGCTTTTGCTCGTGGTCACCCTGTCACCCTCGGCGAAAGCTGTCCCTTTGACCACACTTTCCTGTTTCCCGTCCGCGAGCCTCACGACGAAAACGTCCCCCTGGACGAACTTGGCCGTGGCCTTGATTGGCTCGGCGGAGGCGGCGTAGCAAAAAGCCGTAACGAAAAACATCGCCAATACAGTGGAAGTTAATAGTCGCTTGAGCATATTCCAATCCATTCCTGTGATTAACATCCTGTCGCAACGGACGTAAATGTCACTGTGTTCACGCCTCCCCCAGTATCCGATGCGCTGCATTTGAACGTCACCGAATCATAAACAAAGTTGCCAAACTCGGTACTGATGTCCCAATCCGTGAGGTAACCTGCGGTCAGGACATAATTGGAAGGGCCGTAGGTCGATTGCCAGTCCGTTGCGGAAGCCTCCAAATTATACGAGATAGTATCCCCATCGGCGTCCGTGGCCGAGCAAATAAACTGGAAATATGTCGGTATGCAGGAAGTTGAGGCCGCAAGCGCCGTCCATCCCCCAAACCCTCCGCACACACCGTTGACCGGAGCTATACTGCACCTGTTAACCGTGAACGAACTGATTACCGGCGAATTGTTCACCCGTGAGACGCTCGCGACGGATATCGCCACGCTTCCATAATCATTCGCCCCTTCATCGTCGGCCGCGGAGCAGGATATTGTTTTGTCCCCCCCGGATGAGACGGTGTAGATTGCCGAAGGCCCGCTGGCGCTCCATCCAGCGCCGTCCGACCAGGAATATGAAACAGTGTCGCCGTCCGGATCAGTGGCGTCGCAAGCAAGATAAATAGTATCGCCGATTTCCGCCGACGCCGCGCTTGCCGAAACGCTGTGGATCACAGGAGGATTGTTCGCCACCGAAACGCCAACGCTCCCGGTGGTGACCCCGCCGCGCCCGTCGTCCACCGTCAAACTCACCGTGTACGAGCCGGAATGGCTCGCCGTAAATGTCACGGACGGCCCGGAGCCGCTTATAGAGCCGCCGCCGCCGTTCCATTGATAGCTTAAAGAGTCATCGTCCAGGTCCGATACGTCCGCCGTGATGGACACCGGGCTGTTCTTCCCGGCGCTGGAAGGCGAAGCCGAGAGGCTGTTTATCGCCGGCGCGGAGTTGATGACAAGATCGAAATTAAACTCCGGCGATGAGCCGGCCGAAATATCCGCAATCACGCTTCCGGTGAATGAAAGGCCGATATTCGTGGTGACCAGAAGATCGAACCTGCGCACACCCGGGGTCATGTACACCACCGCCGTAAGCGAATCGAGCGGGATGGAGACGTATATCGTTTCCATATCGTCCCCGGATATGGCGAGTATCATGCCAGTCACATATGACGGCAGGGCGCGGGTGGCGTTTGAGGAATTTATCGTTCGTTCCAGCGTTCTGCCCACGGCTTCCGGGAAAGTGACGCTTATGGCCAGGTCGCTTTTGAACTTTTCGCCGGTGGACTCTGATTTGGGCGCCGGGCTGGACAGGCCGCCACACGATGATATGACTACGGCAAGCGATAACGCCGCTATAAATTGCGTTAAATGGCCAAACTGCCGCCACGAGACTGCGTTGTCAACTCGCCCCATGTCCCCTCATTACGATGTTGCGCTAAAATTAACTTATTTCATGGTGTTCTGTATAGACAAAAGTCCAGTATTTCACATTTTATTGTAATCATTTGATGAAGGTTTGAATGAAAGCGCGATCATGGACGCCCTGATGTCCTTCGCCGGGAGTTTGGAACTGCGGCGCCGCAACTTATCCGTCCAAAATTATTTAATGCGTCCGCGGGCCTGTTTTATAAAAACCCTTGCGTTTTTCATCGTGCGAAGCTTAGTATATATTCTACTATGATTCAAGCAGATAAGCGGCGTCCACGAACATAGAACTTCAACTGCCGGATTGACGAGTTTACAGCATGGATTTTTCCGCCTTGGAGAAGGTTGAAGACAAGCTTACGTTTCTCTTCTCATACATCAGCGGGCTCAAGGAGGAGAACAGGGAGCTTAAGCGAAAAGTCTATTCGCTGGAACTCAATCTAGCCCAGGCGAAGTCCGCCGCCGCCCCCGAAGGTCTGAAGACCAAACACTCATCCCTCATAGAAGAGCGTGACAGGCTGATGATGGAGCGGGAACTTATCAGGAAAAAGATGGAAACGCTCATTTCCCGCATAGACAACATAATCGAAGAGGAGCGGGCGGCCAGTTGATGGAACCCTCAACGGTGAAAGTGAACGTTTACGGGCGGGAATACCCGATAAAAAGCGCGCGGGACCCGCATCTGACGCAGGAATACGCCGCGTTCGTGGACGCGAAGATGAAAGAGGCCGGGGCCAAGAGCGGCTCATTCGACCAGATGCGCATAGCGATCCTCGCCCTCATGCAGATCACCCACGAGCTTTTCACCCTGCGCGCCCAGGTGGAAAAGGAGGGGGGCGAATACGAGAAAAGGATGGGGCGGCTGTTGGAGAAAATCGAATCGTCCATGAGCCGGGGGGGGATTCAGACCATGATCGGGGAAGAGGAAGGGGCCGGTTGATATATTCCAGCCCGGGCCGGCGGTTTAAATAACGGTTCAATGACATGTCATGAAAAACGTACAGTACGTTATATGGAATGATTCCTATTCTGTCGGCGTGGCCGCGATTGACTCCCAGCATCAGCAGGTGCTAAAGATACTGAACACTCTCCATTCCTCCAGCATAGGCGATGGCTGCGCCAAAGACCTGGAAAACTGCATGCTCAAGCTTTGGATATTCACTGTGACGCATTTCCAGTATGAGGAGACCCTTCTGAGGCTTCTCCACTATGAAAAGATCGGGGAGCATGTGAAACTCCATGAATGGATGAAAAGGGAAACCCGCCGCCACCTGGACGATGTGAAGTCGGGAAAGGGCGATTTCCTGGAGACGTTGCATTTTGTCAAGGAGTGGTGGATAAAGCATATCAACGAAGAGGACAGGCAGTACGCCGCGCTGGCCGCTTCGCTTGAATTATAGCGCGCAAGCTGGACGGCCTGCTGGCGCATGTTCAAGGCGCCAGCGCCTTCTCCATTCTGGTTGATACAGTCAGCGGACTTGCCGTCACGGGGACGGCCCCCCCGGACCGATGGGCCAAAGTCCGCTTAAATCAGAAGTTCACCCCCAGCACTATCCCGGCCTGGTTGTAGTTTGCGCTCATGGCCCCACCGAGCAGGTCGTAGCTTGAGCCGGTGAGGGTCCTGTAGTCTATGCCGATGTTGAAAACGCCCACCCTCATAAGCAGTCCGGCGTTCAAAAGGTAGCCGGTGGCCGTGGCCGAGCCGCTGGTGGACACTCCGCTCTCGCTTCCGCTCACTTCCGATTTGATCGTGGAGATCGCCACGCTGGCGTACGGGGTGAACACCGGGAACATGTCCATGTACTGCCGCAGGCCGACGTACATTTCAGTGTGATTGGTGTCTATGGCGATGGAGTATCCCTTCGCGACGGTCTTTCCGCTGTCCCTCCCGCTGGAGGCGCCAATAAGCAGGTGCGTGGGCAAAAGGCCCAGCCGCAGGTCCGCCTCGATCCCGTATGCCGGGAGATCGTGGAAGTCGTCCTGCCAGTTTTCCATGCTCTTCTGGCTGTAGATCAGGTTGAGGTTGAGAGCGTTGAACGCGGCCGCTTTGGAAGCGAACACGGCGAGAAACAGAGCGGCAAAGGCCACAGTCAGAATATTTGCGCGTTTCACACTCTTTTCCTTTCAGTTTAAATTAGGTGACCGTTCAACAAGCCTGGCCAGACTTGTCCGTCGCCTTATGTTTTGCTGGAATCTGGACGTATAATTGAATCTGGCCCAACGTGATCAACTCGCCGAGGGGCCGAACACCTTGTCCTTGTCGTCCACTTTAAGGCCCAGCGCTTCGAGTATCTTGCGCTGGGTGTCCACCCGGCAGACCTCGCCGCGCTCGATCCGGTTTAGCGTCTGCACCGAAATGCCGGCCTTGCGCGCCAGTTCGGCCTTGGACATCATCAGGTTGTCCCTGTGATCTTTCACTCTGTTCGGCGATTTTGGTTTCTTATTGTTTTGTGACATTGTTTGCCAATAATAAAAGTCCGGAATAAACGAATTAACTGCGACCTTCCACCATCCAACTTCGGATATATCGTCAGATAATTCGCTAGCAATGTCAAGATAATTAAAGGCTAGTTAGATGCCTTTGTTAGTCTAAATATGCAGTAATTTCAAGTAATTATGATATCGAATGGATATTATTTCTTTAAAATACAGCAGGTTGCGCCAATTAAGTGATTACTTCGCATTGATATCGCAACATGTTGATATATATGGATTATCATGTGCACCGCCGGTTTTCTAATTTGATATTGCTTCTTTTATCAGTGTATTGATACACTTTGATTTCCTTAAGTTCAATGGAGTTTATGATGACGATTAAAATTGCGATGCTTGCCGGTGACGGGATCGGGCCGGAGGTAATGGCCGAAGCGGAAAAGGTCCTGTTGCGGCTGGACAATAAATACAGCCTTGGCGTCACCATCGAAAAAGCGCTGGTGGGTGGATGCGCCTATGACGAATACAAGACTCCATTGCCGGACCACACGCTAAAGCTTGCCAAAGAGGCGGACGCGGTGTTGCTTGGCGCGGTGGGGGGGACGAAATGGGACGGGCTGGACTATGCCTCCCGGCCGGAGAAGGCGCTGCTGGGATTGCGGGGCGAGCTGGACCTGTATGCCAACCTGCGCCCGGCGAAGGTCTATCCCGCGCTGGTGGACGCCTCCACCCTCAAGCGCGAGGTGGTGGAAGGGGTGGACATAATGGTTGTCCGCGAGCTTGTGGGGGGGATATATTTCGGCAAACCCAAGGGGGTCGAAAAGCTCCCCAACGGAGACGAAAAAGGATTCAACACCGAAGTTTACACAACTCCGGAGATCGCCCGCATCGCCAAGGTGGCGTTCGAAGTGGCCCGCAAGCGCGGCGGAAAAGTCTGTTCGGTGGACAAGGCCAACGTGCTCGAATCCTCCGGACTGTGGCGCAAGGTGGTCAACGAAGTCCACAAGGATTATCCCGGCGTGGAGCTTTCCCACATGTACGTGGACAACTGCGCCATGCAGCTTATCCGCAACCCGAAACAGTTCGACGTGATCGTGACCACCAACATTTTCGGCGACATTCTTTCGGACGAGGCATCCATGCTCACCGGGTCGATAGGAATGCTGCCGTCGGCCTCGTTGTGCGGCAAAAAGGGGATGTATGAGCCGATCCACGGCTCCGCCCCGGACATCGCCGGGAAGGGGCTTGCCAATCCCATCGCCACCATACTTTCAGTGGCCATGATGCTCCAGTACACCTTTGACAAGGGGGACGCGGCGAGGGACATAGAGACTGCGGTTCAAAAGGCCCTGGACGGAGGGTATAGGACCGGCGACATTTATTCGGAAGGGACCAAACGCATCGGCACGAAGGAGATGGGCGAAGTGATATTAAAGGCGATAGGGTGAGGACAGGCGCAAATGGCGTTATGGTATAATCATTTCGTTACTGGAAGAGAAATGCAAGCGCCATGAAAACGATAAGGACCACCGGTGTTGTTTCCGGGCCCAACCTCCTGCGGCTGGACGCCGATCTTCCAATGCCGTCTCCCGGCAGGGTGCGGGTCATCGTGCTTGTCGACGAAAAGAATGAATATCTGGAAAAGGATTGGCTGAAAATGGCCGCCTCAAATCCGGTTTTCGCTGATTTGGCCGATTCGTCCGAGGATATTTATTCGTTAAAGGACGGAAAGCGCGTTGATGACTAAGGGGAAAGTCGTCCTGGTTCCATTCCCTTTCGATGATTTGTCCACTCTAAAGGTCAGGCCTGTGGTTTTACTCACCGATCCTATAGGTGAGCATAAACATATTATCGCAGCATTCATCACAAGCAGGCCGATGCCCGAACCTTTGCCTTCAGATATTGTCATCGGTGAAAAGCATCCGGATTTCGCCATTACCGGATTGAAAGTTCCATCCACAATGCGCCTTCACCGGTTGATGACTATTGGCATGGATATGGTCAAAAGGGACCTGGGCCGCATTTCACCAACCCTGATGGCCGAAATTAGGACAAAACTTCTTTCGCTTATTTGATTTGGCAGGTTGTGGAATCATGGAGTTTCAAGAGCCGGCGCTTTGTGACTTGTTTTGCGTCCGCCCCTTTCCTCTGGACATGATCCAGCGCAGCAGTTTCACCCATGGACTCCATGGGTGAGGTTTTGATCCTATGCCCAGTGACATCTCGGCGTTGGCCAGCAAATCTTCCAGCAATGCGTCGTGCAGCGGCCGGATGACTATGCGCCAAAGCAGGGTCGCCATGCCATGGGCGGTCATCTGGATTGTGTGACGTAAAGTGACCTTGCCGCCGCCCGCATCTAGAATCTCGAATCTGTGGAATCCGTCAAAACCGTTCGGACGGGTGAAGCGGAAGGTGATCGAACCGCCGGGGGTATAATTTTCAACGTAATAGCCCATGGGGCCATGGCCGCCAACCGCTCCAACACCAAGCGGACGGTCAAACTTCATCCGGGGCCACGATTGCACCGGCCATAACGAGTCGTTGGGAGACGCCAGAGAATCAATGAGCGCGCCGACCTTGTCCGCCGGGGCGTTTAGCGTCCGCTCATGTATGTTAAGGATGTTCATAAGGTGTCGCCGGCTTGATTCTATAGTCACGATGAGGCATCGTAAGACCTTAAATTATGATAGGATGATACAATAGATTGAGGGAAAAAATCGATGTTTAATGAATGCAAAGTGGCGCAAATGGCCGCCTTTTTCCTGATAAAGCGCGGCGGCTGGATGTCCCACCTGAAATTGATGAAATTGCTTTATCTGGCCGATAGGGAGGCCATGAAGCGGCATGGCGCGCCAATATCTGGCGATAAGTTTGTGTCATTGCAACACGGCCCGGTTTTGTCCCAAACCCTAAACCTCATGGATGGGGATGTCGAATCGTCGCCGAATGGATGGGAAGCATGGATTACAGGCAAAGAAAACCATGAATTATCACTGAACCGGACAAGCGCCCGCAGAGATGATCTGGATGAGTTAAGCGACGCTGATATGGAAGTACTGGAATCTGTATGGGCTGATTTTGGCATGATGGATCGTTGGGCCATCCGGGACTATACCCATACATCGTGTCCCGAATGGAAAGATCCTAACGGCTCATCAATCCCGATTAATAACAAGGATATTTTTATCGCGATCGGCCGGAACGCGGATGAAGCTGAAAGGCTTGCGGAGCAAATAGAAAAAGAAAGGGCGATTGACAAACTTTTTTCCAGTTTATGAGCGTTTTTCTGCCATACGCCAGGGCCACAATTCTTATTCCATCCGGTCCATCCGGCGATCCAGACCGCAAACATCTTTTCATAATCCTCACAGATCCATTTAATATTCCCGGAACCGGATCCAAACAGGTGATATTGGTCAATATCGAGTCTGTCAGGGAGGAACTTTGGTTTGACAAATCATGTTTGCTGGAGACAGGCGACCATCCTTTTATCAAACGTAAAAGTTTTATCGCTTACAGCCGTGTCACCGGCCACTCAAAACCGGCCAGTAGCGGTCACTTGAAAACCGGCCATATTAAGGGAGATGCTTGGCTGTTATTTTCTCCGTCAGGAGGAAGTAATAGATGCCGAACATTCTTAAGATGGCTAAAGTCAACGCAATCATCGGGTTACTGGAGCTTGGCTGGTCGCGCCGCCGCATAGGGCGGGAGCTTGGGATTCACCGCGAGACGGTGTCGCGGTACGCCAAGTCGATATCGGAAGCGCCAAAACCGGCCAAAGTGACCGCCGGGTCTTCTGGCGATACCGAGTCAAAACCGGCCATTCCGCCCCCCGGCTCCTGCGAGGTGGCCGCCGGGTCAAATCCAAAACCGGCCAAAGTGACCGCCGGGTCTGGCGCGTCCAGAAGCATGGCCGGGCCGTTTCTGGAGGTAGTCTCCGGCAAGCTGGATATGGGCCTGTCGGCCCAACGGATATTCCAGGACATCGTGGCCGATCATGGTTTTACCGGGTCGTATTCCTCCGTCAAGCGTCTGGTCCGGCGGCTTGGAGCGCAAACGCCGTTGCCGTTCCGCCGGATGGAATGCGCCCCTGGCCAGGAAGCCCAGATTGACTTTGGCTCCGGCGCGAAGGTTTGGGACAACGGCAAGCTGCGCCAGTCCCATGTCCTGCGCGTGGTGTTAAGCCACTCCCGCAAGAGTTACAGCCAGACCGTGTTCCGGCAGGACACCGAGAGCTTCATCCGTTGCGTCGAGAACGCCGTCCGCCACTTCGGCGGTGTTCCACGGACGCTTGTGATCGACAATCTGAAGGCCGCCGTGAAGAACGCCGACTGGTTCGATCCGGAGCTAAACCCGAAGGTGATGGAGTTCGCCCGGCATTACGGGACGGTGATATTGCCCACGAAGCCGTATACGCCGCGCCACAAAGGGAAGATCGAGAGCGGCATCAAATACGTCAAGAACAACGCTCTCAAGGGGCGGGTCTTCAACAGCCTTGGTGAACAGAACGAACATCTGCGCCAGTGGGAGAAGACGATAGCCGACACCCGCATCCACGGCACAACCCGCAAACAGGTGAAGACATTGTTCGAGGATGTGGAGCTCAAAACTCTGTTGCCGTTGCCGGAACAGCCGTTTCCCTTTTATCACGAGGGGCGGCGGCGGGTTCACCGTGACGGCCATGTGGAGGTGTCCAAATCTTATTACTCCGTGCCGCCAGAGTACCTTGGGCGTGACGTCTGGGTGCGGTGGGACGGGCGCATCCTTCGCGTGTTCAACGACAGGTTCGAGCAGATAGCTATCCACACGATAGCGACACCCGGCAGGTTCAGCACGGCCAGGGAACATATCGCAAGCGGCAAGATATCCGGCGTGGAGCGGGGGGCCGGGTATCTTTTGTCCAAGGCTTCCCGGATCGGCGGCGACGCGGCCATGTGGGCGAGGGCCATGCTCGACAGCCGTGGCATCGAAGGCGTCCGCGTGTTGCAGGGATTTGTGGGCCTTGCCGGCAAGTATCCGGCCAACGCCATCAACAGCGCCAGCCGGACGGCCCTTAAGTCCAGATGTTTTTATCTCAAGCCTGTCCGCAAACTCTGCGCGGCGCAGCCGGAGCAAGGGCAGATGGAGTTCGCTGAGGAGCATCCGGTGATCCGCCCCCTGTCGGAGTACCAGGAGCTTTTGTTCAACAAACAGGACAAACCAATGGAGGAAAAATATGAGCAATGTGCAATTGAGCCGGTCGCTTAAGGCGCTCAAGCTGTCCGGCCTTCTGGCCACGCTGGACATCAGGGCGCAGGAGGCGATGGGGGCAAACCTTACCCACATCGAGTTTTTGGAACTGCTTGTCGGCGACGAGATGGCCGTCCGTGGCGACCGCGCCATCGCAAGGCGTGTGAAGGCCGCCGGGTTCCGGGAATTAAAGAGCGTCGAGGACTTCGACTTCGGGTTCAACCCGAAGATAAGCCGCAAGCAGATAATGGAGTTGGCCGCCTGCAAGTTTATCCGGGAACGGCGGGACTGCCTGTTCATAGGGCCGCCGGGCGTCGGAAAGTCGCATATCGTGCAGGCCATCGGCCATCAGGCGGCGAAGATGGGGTTCTCCACGCTGTTCCGATCCATCTTCGACGTGGTGCAGGACTTTTTGCAGGCGGAGACCTTCGGCAAGATCGGCAAGACGATGTCCAGGTATCTCAAGCCCGACCTTTTAATCATCGACGACATGGGGCTCAAACGGCTGCCCAGGCAGAGCGGCGAATATCTCTTTGAGATAATCATGCGCAGGTTCAAGACGCGGTCGACGGTGATGACGTCGAACCGTCCGCTGGACGAGTGGGGCAAGCTCATCGGCGACGTGCCGACGGCAACGGCGATACTGGACCGGTTCATCAGCCGGGCCGAGGTGATCCAGATCACGGGGCGCAGTTACCGTTTAAAAGACCGGGCCACAGCCACAAATGAACATAGCGCGAAAACGGTCGGCAATGAGGATAAGAAACCGTGATAGGATTTAGAAACTACACATCAACTGGCCGGTTTTGAAGTGACCCGCGGTGGCCGGTTTTAAAGTGGCCGGTGACACAGCCGCGCCAGGATGGAGGAGGCTGAAAAACTGTCCCGCGGCGCGGCAAATAAAATGCTTGTCCCATGCGGGGTGATAGATGAGCCGGTTTTCAAGCGCATATTGAGCGGAATGGAAAACTCTTCCCATACTCCGTTTAAGTTGAAGGAGATTATTAGGGAATTAGGGAAGAGCCAGAGCGCAGATGATCCAAGATAAGTTGAACTGTCACCGCCACAAATTCAGGGCCGCGATATTGGATAACCGCCTTTGGCGGTTTCCTGTAGGACAACGGGACGCTGTTGCGCCTTGCGTTTTACCCCCCCGCCTTCATGTCCTCTTCTGCTTTCATGATCTGGTATTTCGCCGGTTCGTAAATACAGAAAGGCTCTTCGGCCATGTAGTCTCCATTGGTGTAGAAATAAGCCCGGGCGCGGCATCCTTCACACACGGTCTTGTATTCGCACACGCCGCACTTGCCTTTCAAAAGCCCCTGGTCGCGCAGTGTCTTGAACACGTCCGAATCGCGCCAGATGTCCTTGAACGCCTGCTTGTGTATGTTGCCAGCCTCCAGCGGGAAATAGCCGCAGGGGAACACTTCCCCCTTGTGCGAAACGAAACAGATGCTCTGCCCGGCAAGGCAGCCTTTGGTCATCGCCGCCATCCCGTGCGTGCGGGGGGTCACCTCGATCCCTTCCGCCGCCGCCTTCTGCCGCATGATGCGGAAATAGTGCGGGGCGCAGGTGGCTTTCGTCTGTATCTTTCCCTGTTTGGAAACTTCGTAAAACCAGCTTAGAACGCGCTCGTAGGTGGCCGCGTCCAGGCTCTGGCTTTCCTCTATCTGCACTCCGCAGCCAACCGGCACGAGCATGAATATGTGCAACGCCTCAGCGCCCAGGTCTATGGCGTTCTGGTATAGCTTCTCCACCTCGTGGACGTTGTGCTTTGCGATGGTGCAGTTTATCTGGGTGCTCATCCCAAGCTCCTGCAGATACTTCATCCCCTTGATGGCCCGTTCGTAAGAGCCGGGGAGTTTGCGGAACATGTCGTGAGTCTCGGCGGAAGCGCCGTCCAGCGAGATGGAGACCCGCTGGACCTTCGCGTCCACGATTTTCTTCGCGATTTCCGCGGTTATCATGGTGCCGTTGGTGGCCAGCGCCACGGTGAGCCCCTTGCTGTCCGCGTAGGCGGCCAGTTCGAAGATGTCCGGGCGGAACAATGGCTCCCCGCCGGAGAGCACAAGGATGCATGGGCCGTTTTCGGCGATGCCGTCTATCAGCTTTTTGGACTGCTCCGTTGTCAGGTCGTCCTTCATAAGCTGCCTTGCCACGTCTATCCTGCGGCAATGGATGCACTCCAGGTTGCAGCCTGCGGTGGTCTCCCAGAAAACCAGGCGAAGCTGGCTTTCGGTGTTCATCATGAACTTCTTGGCCATTTCGCCGGACGAGTCGGAGTCCTTAATATCTTTATAGGTGTGCTTTATGGTGCCGCCCGGATGACCGCCAGGGTGTCCGCCGGGATGACCTTTGCCGTGGGGATGAGTCATTTTCTAAAACCTCTACTTAAATAAAATGTCATGGTGAGCATGTCGAACCATGGCATACCATATTGGCGCCACCCTTCGACAGGCTCAGGGCGGCAATTAAGTTTGCCTATGCCACGCTCTTTCCTGATTTGAGATCATCATAAATCGCGTCCGGGGCCAAATCGGCGCCGTTGGGCCAGCAGATAACCCCAAACTCATCAATAGCCGCTTTGGCAAAATATTGCGGGTCTTTGAGCGGCTCAAAGACAGGGCCAAAAAGATCGTTATCCAAAGAGATCACACCTTTAACGCCATCTTCAAACTCCACATACAAGCGGTATCCGCTTAACACCGACACCTTAATAACTCTGTACATAGGCTATTCCAATGCCTCAATTTTCAACAAGGGTTTGCGTTCTTGCGCCAAATTCCAGTTCATCATAAGCTCCCGCCGGTGAATTGAGGCCCATTCCAACACCATGTCCAAAGCCCGGCGTGGAAGCCTCCCTTCCTTTACCTGTAAGGTACCTATGTCAATAATTGCGTGTTCGCCACTATAAAAAGCATGGAAATGCGGCGGTGCGTGTTCTCTATGATACATCCTGATAATGATTCCAAAGAACACGCTTATGGTCGGCATGCCGCCGTCACGCCACCGCTCCGCTCTTTTTGAGCAAATGCTCCGGCGCCGGGAAATCCTCCCCTTTGGCCTTAAGCTCCGCGCGGACCTCCGGGGTGATTCCGCATTCCTCGTCACTCAGGTAACAGGCCGGGTCCGGCGCGGCCGGGTCGTTGTAAACCAGGTCCGCCCGCACACGCAGGGCGCCGCCGCACATCATCAGGTACTTGCATTTGGTGCATTTGCCCTTCAGATGGTCCAGACGGTTCTTCAAAATATTCATCAGCGGATCGGACTCGTCCAGCCATATGTCGGCGAACTTCCTGTCCCGCACGTTTCCAAGTGTGTAATGCATCCAGAACTGGTCGGCGTGGACGTTGCCTAAAAAGTCAATGTCCCCGAACGACACGCCGGAGGAATATCTCCCCCCGCCGTTCCATTCCAGCGATTTTTTCACTTCCTCGGCCCGGGCCGGATTCTTTTCCAAAAGCTTCATGTAAAGGTATGGCCCGTCCACGTGGTTGTCCACGGTGAGGATGTCCTTGTCCAGCCCGCGATTATGGAAATCCTCGGTGCGTTCCAGGATGATGTCCATGGCGTGGCGGGTCTCCTCGTGGGTCAAATCCTCGCCGGATATGCCTCCCGCGCGGCCGGAATACACCAGGTGATAGAAACAGGCGCGCTGTATCCCCTCGCGTTCGATGAAATCGAAAATCTGGTGGAGGTTCTCGTAATTGTGCCGGGTGAGGGTGAGGCGCAGCCCCACTTTCTGCCCCACGGCAACGCAGTTCTTGAATCCGCGCATCGCCTTGTCGAAGGCGCCTTTCTTCCCGCGGAACTGGTCGTTTATCTCCCCGATTCCGTCCAGGCTTATGCCGATGTATGTAAAGCCGGTGTCCTTGAGCCTTTGGGCGGCTTTTTCGTCTATCAGCACCCCGTTGGTGGAAAGGGTCAGGCGAAGCCCCACCTTGCGGGCGTGATCGGCAAGCTCCCACACGTCCTTGCGCACAAGCGGCTCTCCGCCGGAGAGCAGCAGCGCCGGGATGCCGAATTCCTTCAGGTCGGTTATCAGGTTCTTTCCCTCGTCCGTGGTAAGCTCCCCGGAATACGCTTTCTCCTCCGAGTCGCTGTAACAATGGATGCACTTCAAGTTGCAAGTGCGGGTGATGTTCCACGCGGTCACGGGCCGGCGCTCCCCCGCCGATTTGGGGACTGCGTGGGCGTTTGGCTTATGTTTCATCTGGTGGGACTGCTTTCCGTAGCGGATGGCGTCCCCCTCGTTTTCCTTCTGGCAATACAGGGCTGAAATACCGATCATTGTTTAAACAATACCTCCGGTTGATGACAAAAGCTGGCAGCGTATAATGGAAAATTACACGATGACCACTTATCAATCAAATTTAACATTTTGACCATGAGTGAGGCAATGAAAAGATATAGAACGTGTCCAAACCGGGGCGTTACAGTGGAAATACATGGAGTTGGGAGCAGAGGGGCGAAATGGAAAAACTGACCGCCAGGAAAGCGTCCGCCGCCCTCAAAGCCCACGCATCGGCGGAGAAAGCTGTGTTGCTGTCCGGATTTTTCAAGACCGGAAAAGGGGAGTATGGCGAGGGGGACAGATTCCTGGGGGTGATGGTCCCCGAAATCCGGAAGGCCGCCAGGCATTACCACATCTTGGCGCTCGATGAACTGGGCAAACTGCTGGCCTCGCCATACAACGAGGAGCGGCTTATGGCGCTGATCATATTGGGGGCGCGCTATAAAAAAGGGGACGGCGGCGAGAAGGAGGCCATATTCCGGCTTTATATAAAAAACCTTTCAAACGTGAACAACTGGAACCTGGTGGACCTTTCCGCCCCATACATTTCAGGGCCGCATCTTGCGGACGGAGGGCGGGAGCTATTATACAAACTTGCCCATTCGAAAAACCTTTGGGAACGCCGGGTGGCGATAATCAGCACTTCCCATTTCATCCGCAACGGCGAGTTTGACGACACGCTGAAGATTACGGACATTTTGATCAATGACAAACACGATCTCATCCACAAAGCCTGTGGCTGGATGCTCCGGGAAGTGGGGAAGCGGGACGAAGCGGCGCTGGACCGGTTTTTAAAAGAGCGGAGCAAGACCATGCCCCGCACCATGCTGCGCTATGCCATAGAGCGGATGGAGGAGGGGAAGAGGAAGAAATACCTGGCGAGGTGACCGCCGCGCCGTCATTCGGCGGCGGGCTGGGGGTTTTTGTGCCGCAGAGTGTAAGGGGAGACGTAGTTTGGATCGCTCCAAATCCCGGTCTTGTTTTCCTTCGCGGTTTTTTCCGCCTCGAAAAGCTTGTCCATGTATTCTTTTTTGTAGGCGGAGGGGTTGGAGCGCATCGGGAAATATATCTCAGCCATTCCCTTGAGCACCATTTCGACGTTCACCTCCACCGCGTCGAGGAACACCATACCGTCCACTTTGCCGCTTTTATCGGGCCCGAATGATTCCACGATAACTTCCTTGTTCATTATCATCCTGGCGAGGGTCTCCATTGATTCCCTGTAGGCAGGCTGGGGGGCCTTCATCCCTTTTTCAAAGTCCGGCGCGTCGATATAGGCCAGCTGGACCCGTATGAATTTCCCGTTGTCGCCGGTGACGCCGATGGTGTCCCCGTCGTAAATCCTGGTGACTGTGCCTATTATCAGGTTTTCCTCTTTTTTCTCTTCGGCATAGGCTGGCGTCTGGAAGGCCAGCGTGGCGCAAAGACTGAGCGAAATGGCAAACCGGTAGATCATAAAAACACATTCCTGCAAGCATGTTTAAAGCGCGGGCAACCCCCAGCCGGACGTCAAGCGTTTAATAATTCTAATATTTTACGGAAAAACCTGCAATAACCTACTTTAAAATAAGGATTGCGGGAGGCGGCGCCATTCCGGGCATAATTTAGTTTATTAATCAAAGTTAATGCGTCATAATTAAAACTCAAGCAAGGAGCCGGCATATTGGCGAGCCTTCCTGCCGGCGCCGTTTAACTGTACTGTGACGATACAAGGGCATAGCTATAATGGCTGAGATCGCGGAGAAAAAAACAAGCTTCAAAAAAAGCGTCAAGGAGGACTCATCCTCCGAAGTGCTGGGCAAGCTTTTGGCCAAGGACGGCCAGATAACAAGGTCGCAGCTCAAGGAAGCGGAGGAATACCAGAAAAAAAGCGGAGCCAGAATCGGCAAGGCGCTGCAAAAGCTCGGTTATATAGACGAAGAGTCCATTATCAAGTTCGTCGCCCGCCAGTTGCAGATTCCCATCCTCAACTTCGAAGAGGAAAAGCCGGACATCAACCTTCTGAAACTCATCACGTGGGAACAGGCGAAGGAATACATGGTCCTGCCCATCCGGTCGGACGGCAAAATCCTGCGCCTTGCCATGCTCGACCCGACAAACTATTCCACCATAGAGGCCGTCGGCGGCATCACCAAGCAGACTATCAAGCCGGGCGTGGTGGCGGAAAAGGACCTTCTGGACGCGTTCAAGACGTATTACAAGATATCCGACGATGAATATCACCTGTTGCTCAAAGCCGGAGAGGTCGAAGAGGGGAAGAACGAGGCGGAAGACCAGAAAAACGTCATGGAGAAGTTCGACGACATCGGCGGAATCATCTCCGAAGCCTCGGAGGAGGTGGAGATAGATTCGTCGGCGGAGGACGAGGACAAGGACCAGCTGTACAACTCGGCGGACGCCGCCATAGTCAAGCTTGTCAACGGCATCATGCTAAAGGCCATCAGCCAGGGAGCTTCGGACATCCATGTGGAGCCGTATGAGAAGAGCTTCCAGGTGCGCTACAGGATAGACGGCTCGCTTCACAGGGCCATGAACCTGCCGCTGACGATCAAGATGGCGCTCATATCGCGCTTCAAGATATTGGCCAACCTGAACATAGCCGAAAAACGCAGGCCGCAGGACGGGCGCATCAAGCTTAAATTGGGGCGGGGCAAGTCCATAGACTTCCGCGTGAACGTTCTGCCCACCCTTTTCGGGGAGTCCATGGTGCTCCGCCTGCTCGATCAGAGCAAGCTGCAGATAGACATGACCAAGCTTGGCTTTTCGGAGAAGATGCTCACCAGGTTCCTTGAACTGATAAAAAAGCCGCAGGGGCTTGTGCTGGTCACCGGCCCCACCGGGTCGGGCAAGACGAACACACTTTATTCCGGCATAAACATATTGAACAAGCCGGACGTGAAGATACTCACGGCCGAAGACCCGGTGGAGTTCAACTTCACCGGCATAAACCAGGTGAACGTGCGCCCGGAAGTGGGGTTGACCTTCGCCTCGGCGCTAAAGGCGTTCCTGCGGCAGGATCCGGACGTGATACTGGTGGGCGAAATCCGTGATATAGAGACGGCGGAGATAGCCATAAAGGCGGCCATGACGGGGCACATGGTGTTCTCCACTCTGCACACGAACGACTGTTCGTCCACCATAGGCCGTCTGCTGGACATAGGCATACCCGGCTACATGATTTCCTCGGCCCTCACCGTGGTGATAGCCCAGCGGCTTTTGCGGAAAATATGCGCCAACTGCAAGGAGGAGGTCAAGAACGTCAATCCCCAGGAGCTTCTGGAGGCTGGGGTGGAGAAGGAGCAGGTCGGCAGTTTCACGGTGTTCCGCGGGAAAGGATGCCCCACCTGCAACGGCACAGGGTACAAGGGGAGGCTTGGCGCATTTGAAATGCTGGAGGCGACAGGGGCCATAAAAGAGGCGATCACCGCCCAGGTGCAGGAGGCGGCGCTGCGCAAGATCGCCATAAAAGAGGGGATGATGACCCTGCGCATGGACGCCCTGGACAAGGTGAAGAAAGGGGCCACCACGCTGGAGGAGGCGCTGGGCAAGACGGTGCTGGTGAAGGAAGCTTTGCCGGCGTATCTGCTCAATCCGGACGAGCTTACGTTCGAGGACGGCGACCTTATCATAAAGGAAGGGAACACGGACAAGAACTTCTACCAGCTTCTGCAGGGCCACCTTGTGATAACAAAGAGCGGCAGGATCGTCGGCGAGATATCGCAGCCGGGGGAGTATTTCGGCGAGATGTCCGCATTGCTCGACCAGCCGCGCACAGCCACCATACGGTCCCACGGCAAGAGCGTCGTGAAAGTCTTCCCCGGCGACAAACTCAAGCAGACCATAGAGAACTATCCGGAGATCGCCCTGAAGGTGATCCGTTCGCTCATCAACCGCCTCAACGAAGCGGACAAAAGGCTCGCCCGGCTCGGCGAGCGCGCCCCCAAATGATTTTCCTCCCGCCACGGACGTCTTCGTTCTGTCCATTCCCGCCGGAGTTTTAGGATGGCGGGCGCCATTCTTATCGTGGACCTGGACCGGCATTCCGTGGAGACGCTTCGCTCCATGGTGGAGGAGGCCGGATGGGAGGCCCGCGCGGCCTACGAATGGCGCGAGATAGAGACCCAGGTGGCCGAAAGGCGATTTGACGCCGTGATGGCCGATCCAAAATTCCCCGTCCACGGCGAAGGCGGGATCATAGGATGGCTGCGGCGCAACGCTCCGCGCTCCACGATAGTTGCGCTGTCATTGCGGGCGGGCGACGGCCACGCCGGGGCGGACATGGCGCTATGCAAACCATACACCCCTAAAGCTGTGGCCGGAGCGCTGGAAGGGCTTGGGCGCGGGGCCGCCGCCGAATACGATTTTTGCGGGATGCTCGGCCGGTCGGAAAAAATGGCCAGGCTCTACTCCGCCGTAAAGGCCGTGGCCCAGACGGACTCCGCGGCGCTGATCCTCGGAGAGACGGGGACAGGCAAGGAGCTTGTCGCAGCCGCCATCCATTCGCTTGGCGCCCGCGCCTCGAAAAGGTTTGTGACGATAAACTGCGGCGCGCTGAGCGAATCGCTGCTCGAATCGGAGCTTTTCGGCCACGAAAAAGGGGCCTTCACCGGAGCATTCCGCCCGCGCCCCGGCAAATTTGAATACGCCAATGGAGGGACGGTGTTCCTCGACGAGATAGGGGACATAAGCCCCGCCACCCAGCTTAAGCTTTTAAAAGTGATCGAGACCGGCGAGGTGGAAAGGCTTGGCGGCAACCAGGTTATCAAGACCGACTCGCGGATGATCTTCGCCACAAACCGCGACCTGGCCGCAGAGGTGGAGGCGGGAAGGTTCCGGCGGGACCTTTTTTACAGGGTCAACACGTTCCCCATCCGCGTCCCCCCTTTGCGCGAGCGGGTGGAGGATATACCGGCGCTGGCGGGGCATTTCGCCTCGATGTTCGGCGCGCGGCATGGGGGTGCGGCTGTGTCCATCGGGCCGGAGGCGATGCGGTGGCTTATGGACCGCCGGTGGGACGGCAACGTGCGGGAGCTTGAGAACATCATCGAACGGGGGGTGATACTGTCCAAAGGGGGCGTTGTCTCCGAAGCGGACCTGCAGGGGACGGACGAACCAGCGGCGGCGCGGCCGGGATTGGCGCCGGAAGAGCTTTCGGAGCTCACATACCGCCAGATGGCCGAACGGGTGATGGACATGTATGAAAAACCATACTTTACGCGGATATTGTCGGCCTGCGGCGGCAACATGAGCCTGGCCGCCAAAAAGGCGGGGCTGGACAGGAAGACGCTGTACGCAAAACTTGCCGCGCTTGGGATAGACCCCGGAGATTTCCGGGGGGGCAAGAATGGCGCCTGATCCGGTCCTTCACCTTCCCAGCGTTTATTTCCCCGAAAGCTGGCGCGTGTGGCCCGGCGCGGCGAAGAATTACAGAAAATTCGTTTCATCGTTCAAACCGCTGGCGGCGCGCGCCCTGCTCATGTCCGGCGCGGACGATACTTTGATACTCCATAAACTCCCGGACGAACGCTATCTTGAAATTCTTCGCGCCTGCGGGGCGGGGGGCGCCACGCGGCTTGTCCCTTCGCACAGGTCCGGTTCATGCCTGGCCGAGGACATCATGCAAAGCCAGCGGATCATGGAATACATCCGCGCCTGGCGGGGCCATGTGGAGCCGTATATGGTGACGCGGATGGAGGAGCAACTGGCGCAGTCGGCGGGGCTGGCGCCATTTAGCGCGGCGCCCGGAGTGGTGGAACTGCTGAACGACAAGGTGTTTTTCCAGCGGCTGCTAGAGGACCTGGACCTGCCACGGGTGGAGACCGTCACCGGCAATTCCGACGCGGTGGCCGCAAGGCTGCGACGATGGGACAGGGGAGGGGCCATCGTCCGGGGAGCGAAAGGCGTGGGCGGATCGCGCACATACGTGGCGGACAGCCGGGAAAAACTCGGCGCGCTGGCGGACGCCATCGAACGCAAAGGGAAGGGGGGGCTTTATCTTCTGGCGCCTTTGCTGGACATCAAAGCTTCGCCCAACCTGCAATTCTACATAGACGATGCGGGGATAACGTTGTTCGGCGAAACGGTCCAGATAATGGACAAGGGATTCGGCCACACCGGAAACCTTTTCGACGCGGTGGACGAGGAGGATATACGGATGACGTTGCGCGGGCAAGGGACGGCCCTTGCCCGGGAGGCGGCGGGACTGGACTATCGTGGAGTGGTGGGGATTGATTTTATCGTCACCGCCGAAGGCCGCGTCCACGCCGTGGAGATGAACGCCCGGCACAACACGTCCACCCACGCCATATGGTTTTTAAACCGGCTTGTCACCGGCGACCCTATGTTGATGGCGGAATCGGGGCTTGGCGGATTCGTCCGGTTCAAATCGGCGAAGAGTTTGTCCGCGATGGAATGGATTGCGCTGTTGGGAGATGACGCATTCAATACTTCTAGCAAGGTTGGAGTATTGCCATACGACACCGGGACGGAAGAACTGTCCGCGCTGATTATGGGGAGGGACACGGAGGATAGGGAGCGGATGGTGAATAAAGCGCGGGAAGTGAGCGGAGATTGCTGAAGGGCATACGTATGATCGTTAAAACACGGCGTAGGGGCGAACCTGCGTGTTCGCCCTCATAAATTGGGGCAGACACACAGGTCTGCCCCTACAGTAAAACACCCGCTCGCCGCCCGGCCAAGGTTTCTTCGCATCGCCGCCATCCTGGCGGCAATTGCTGTTTCTTTTTCCCCTCCTTATATAAGGAGGGGTGGCGGCTTTTAGCCGGCGGGGTGGTAAACGATCCACGGTGACCTCGCATAACGATTACCCCTTCCCGCCTTCGGCGTACTCCCCCTTGTAAAGGAAAGCTTTGCATAATTGCTTTTATGATGCTATATTATATTACCAATAGTAATACAATATATAGCTGGAGGCGAAATGAACCGTAAATCGGGGCAGTTGGGGTTTTCAGACGCCGTTGTC
>JACRLM010000084.1 GCA_016235255.1 Nitrospinota bacterium
ATCCATTCTTCCCTTGCCAGTTTTCCCGTTACCGTTTACTCTTTTCATGTGACCTCCTTGCTTTCCGTTGTTTTCGTTCAAAAACATGGTAGCAGGTGAGGTCATACCTTCGTTTCAACTAAGTTTAGGACACTTTCGAAAGGGCGGCTTTGCGCTTTCTTAAAATCAGGGAAGCTCATTCCAGGCGGAGGCTATTTTTTGAGCAAGACCTGAACCGTCAACCGGGGAAATGGGAATATGCAAAGAAGGATTTGCCACGGGATGTTCATGCCATCCGCGAATACTATCTGAATCAATGCCCCAAATGCGGGAGCCATCGCCGATCATGGCGAACGCTACCGTCCCGGTGCGCCCATTAAGATAAACCTGTATAAACCGATCTTTGGCAAGGATAACGCGCCCTTTGACGATGAACGCTTCTGAATGAAATGTGACGCCATGGACAAATTCAAGGCTGGAAATTGAGTGGAGAAAAGAGCGGACAAATCCGTCTATATCCATTCGGCTTTCAACGTTTCGTAGTGTTCTTTAAGGGTCTGGGCTTCTTCCCATTCCCAAAAGTCTTTTTCAACATCATGGGAAAAGGGGTCTTTACCCAGATCACCGGCGCTGGTTTTCTCCTTGAATTCGCTAAAGTCCATTTTCCATTTTTCACGAAAGCCGGAAATGATTTTGTCGAGGCTGGCTGTTTTAAGCTCTATATAGTCGCTGAATACCGTCCTCAAGGCGTTGTCCATGTCGGAAGAGCCTGTCGTCTTCAGCAGGAACTCGCCAAGTTTTGGGGAGATAACAGTCATTACAGTGGCTCCGAGAATATGGTAACAGTTTAAGCTTGTTGGATGACGAAGCGCAAGAGGGATGAGTGGACGCCCAGGACTGGGGAAGTGTCAGACAAATTACCGTCACTGTACACATCGTCTTATTTGTAATCGTATATAAGGATACTTGCCGCCGTCGGCTGGATCATATGAAAACAGTAAATACATTTCATCAATGTTCTTTGCTGGAATTGGTGGCATTTTGCGAATCCCTTCACCCATATCATTATATGTGATAGTGGACTCATCCGTATGTACTACCAAAATGACTTTGGAATAGCTTTTGGATGACCTCACCTCACCAAGCTTTCCATCCTTTACTGTAACAATATTATTCAATTTATCAATTACATCTGACAATTGCCACACGCAATAAACCTGACTACCACTTTGGCACTTTTCAACGGCTTCTTGGCTTACTAACTCAGTAACTTCAACAGCGACTAGAGCGCCTAATTTATCCTCGGCAATACAATCGGGCGGATCTTTATCAGACCACCTTGGGTTTCTTAATTCAAATTCGCCATTAAGCTCCTTTGCATTAATTAAGTCCCTCAAAATCCCTAGTTCTTTTACGCGTTTATCAGGCCAATCGAAAAAAGGCGAATATTTACGTTGCCGATCAATTGCGTTCTTCAATTCTTCAAATTCGTCATCCATTTCTATAACCCAAATATTGTATAACATCCCCTCGATGCCATCGCCATTCGTTTATCTGACTAGCCTATTCACCAGTTCCGGGTAACGTGGGAATGCGCTATCAAGACTAAGAAGACTCGCGTCATGCTCCAACGCTGTGGCTATGATTATCCGATCGAACGGATCCTTGCTTATTTCCGCAAGGTTCACGGCTCGTTCGGCGATGGATGGCGATAAATGAAAAATCTCTATCCCGGATTTTTCCAGAGCCTCGTTGAACCATTGTCCTGGCGGAACCGGCAGTTCCAGACGGCCGCGCTTTGCCGCCAACGCTATTTCGAAGCACGATACGCTGGCCACCCCGGCCCTCTCGCTTGTGTTTAGCGCTGAAAGAAAAGTGGATGGCAACCGGTCATGCTCCAGATTCACCCACCAGAACCATACATGGGTGTCCAGAACGATCATTTAAGGCATTCCCAGTCTGATTCCGGAATCACCGGGGATATGATATCCCCCAAAGTCTTCCCTTTGCCGGCTATCATGGGAGATGGCCGCCGCCTTACCGGGCGTTCATCCGGTATTGCGGAGCCGGGCACTTCCGTTACGATAACGCGCATACGCTCTTTGCCGGGAGCCTGGTTTACCCATTTCAACTGGCCGTGATCGTATATAGCCTCGTAACTTTGCGGCATCCGCATACCCTCCATTCGGCATGATATATTTTACCCGCTTTTGCCGGAGAAGAACAGCAAGGAGGCAAAAAAGGCCGGGAAGCTTAAAACTCCCCGGCCTTTATCAAATCACACCCCCTCGGTCACGAAAGCGTGACCACTCCCCCTTGTAAAGGGGGAGAAACGGGGATTAATACATCCCTTCCATGCCGCCGCCGCCGGGCATCGAAGGCATCTTCTTGTCCTCCTCCGGCAGGTCTGCGATCATCGCTTCGGTGGTCAGCAGAAGGCTGGCTATCGAAGAGGCGTTCTGCAGCGCCGTGCGGGTCACCTTCGTCGGGTCGATAATCCCCGCCTCGAGCATGTCCACATACTCGCCGGACGCGGCGTTGAGCCCCACGTTCTGCTTGTCCTTGAGCACGTGCTGGACCACAACGGAACCTTCCAGCCCGGCGTTGCCGGCGATCTGGCGCAGCGGCTCTTCGAGCGCGCGGCGGATGATGTTCACGCCGATCTCCTGGTCCTTGTTCGTCGTTTCCACCTTCTCAAGCGCGTTGACGCAGCGGATAAGCGCCACGCCGCCGCCGGGGACGATGCCTTCTTCCACCGCCGCGCGGGTGGCGTGAAGCGCGTCTTCCACGCGGGCCTTCTTCTCCTTCATCTCAGTCTCGGTGGCCGCGCCCACGTTGATCACAGCCACGCCGCCGACGAGCTTTGCAAGCCGCTCCTGGAGCTTCTCGCGGTCGTAATCGGAGGTGGTCTCTTCGATCTGGTTGCGGATCTGCTTTACGCGCCCTTCTATGTCCTTGCCTTTGCCTTTGCCTTCCACGATGGTGGTGTTGTCCTTGTCCACCGTGATGCGTTTGGCCTGGCCCAGGTCCTCAAGGCCCACGCTCTCCAACTTCACGCCAAGCTCTTCGCTGATGACGTTGCCGCCGGTGAGGATGGCGATGTCTTTCAACATCTCTTTGCGCCTGTCGCCAAAACCGGGGGCCTTCACCGCGCACACCTGAAGGGTGCCGCGCAGCTTGTTGACCACCAGGGTGGCCAGCGCCTCCCCTTCCACGTCCTCGGCCACGATGATAAGCGGCTTGCCCATCTTCGCGATCTTTTCCAGGATCGGCAGCATGTCTTTCATGTTGCTGATCTTCTTCTCGTTGAGAAGGATGTAAGCGTCCTCAAGATGGCACTCCATCTTGTCCGGATTGGTGACGAAGTACGGGGAAAGGTAGCCGCGGTCAAACTGCATCCCCTCGACGATCTCCAGCGAGGTCTCCATGCTCTTGGCTTCCTCGACCGTGATCACGCCGTCCTTGCCCACCTTGTCCATCGCCTCGGCGATAAGCTGGCCGATGCTCTGGTCGTTATTGGCGGAAATGGCGCCGACCTGGGCGATCTCCTTCTTGTCCTTGGTGGCCTTGGAAAGCTTCTTGAGCTTCTCGAGCACTTTTTCCACGGCCAGGTCTATGCCGCGCTTCACGTCCATCGGGTTGGCCCCGGCGGCCACGGTCTTCATCCCCTCGCGGAAGATGGCCTGGGCCAGCACGGTGGCGGTGGTGGTGCCGTCGCCGGCGATGTCCGAAGTCTTGGAGGCCACCTCGTTGACGAGCTGGGCGCCCATGTTCTCGTATGGGTCCTTAAGCTCCACTTCCTTGGCGACGGTGACGCCGTCCTTGGTGATGATCGGGGAGCCGAATTTCTTGCTGATGATCACGTTGCGGCCTTTCGGGCCCAAGGTGACTTTCACCGCGTTGGCAAGCTGGTCCACGCCCCGCATGATCTTGTGACGGGCGTCTTCGCTGTATGATATCTGTTTGGCCATTTATCTAGTCCTCACCTCGTGTGTTTGGTTCGTTGTTTAAGCTTGTTACTCGATGATTCCGAGGATGTCGTCCTCGCGCATGAGCAGGTACTCCTCGCCCTCGATCTTGATCTCGGTGCCGGCGTATTTGGAGTAGATCACCTTGTCCCCCTTTTTCACCGACATGGGGCGCACCTTGCCGTCTTCCAGCAATTTACCGGAGCCGACGGCGATAACGGACCCTTCCTGCGGCTTTTCCTTGGCGGAATCAGGGATTATGATCCCACCCTTCATCGTCTCTTTCGCTTCCGCCGCCTGGATCAACACCCTGTCGTGCAACGGCTTGACTTTAACACCCATCTAGCATACCTCCATAATAATCAATAAATTATGCACAGAAAGTTAATCCACCTTAACATACGCAGGTGGACTGTTAACAATGCTTTGAATGTAAAAACATCCACCGTTAGCGCTCCACACCCACGAGCGCTAACAACTGTGACAAGATAATACCCCCTGACCGGAAAAGCAAGGTATGACCGAGATTTTTTTATTATTTTTTGGGAGGCGGGATCCATCGCCCATCCGGCTTTCCGGCAGGATGGCGGCATGGTGTGATCAGGAATTAAAAGGCCACGCTGGAGCGCGGCGATCCCTGCGGCGGAATTTCAGCGCAGTATGGCGGGGAGCGCCAGGTTCCCCTCGCGCGCCTTGCGGCCCACGGCTATCTTGCATCCCATGATGGTCACAAGCCCGTACTTCTCGTTTAGCTTGGTCATCAGCCGTTCAACGTGCCCGATATTCACGTTATTTGTCTTCACGGCGCCCGACTGATCCACGTCCAGCCCGGCATCGGCGAGGACTTCCATGAGTTTCTGCTTGCCGATGATGCCCATCTCGCGCTGGATGATAAGCTCGACGATCTGGCTGTACGTGACCATTTGGTTAAATTACTCCGTTTGCGAATAGATGTAGTCGCCGCAATCCAGGTTTTTCAACGCGTCGATATACTTGCGCACGTCCTTGTTTATTATCGAACCGTGCTGGGAGGCGATCATGCTGATGTCCAGCTTGTCCAGCTTGTTCATGCCGCTGCGCAGTATCTGGTTGCTGGGCATGTAGTTCTCGTGGAACGCCTTCATCGCTTCCATATAGTAATCGTTGGCGTACAGGCTCCAGTCAAAAGAGAATCCGCCGAACAGGTCTCCGGAGAACAATATTTTGCTCTTCGTGTCATACGTCATGTACGCCCCGGGGAAGTGCAGGTACGGGGTGAAGATGAACTTCAATTCCCTGCCAGACCGGAGGGTCAATTTCCAGTCGTTCTGGTCCACATGGAAAAAATCGGACCGGACGCCGTAATGGGCGATAAGCACCGTGGCCCTGGAATGGGCGACAACCTGGCACTCACCGCCAGTCCCGAAAATAAGCTCCTCAAACCGCGGGATGGCCGCGCAAAGGTCCGGATCCTGGTGGGTGACGATTATGTGGCTTATCTGCTTGAACTCCACAAGCCGGCACACCTTTGAGAGCACCACTGGAAAATGCGGCACGGAACCGGGATCGAACAGGATCGCCTGGTCTCCATCTATCAAAAGGTAAGGGTTGCAGTGGAAACCGGCGGCTTTGTCGTTAAAGCCGACCCAGTAAATGCCGTCGGCTATTTCCACCGGCTTTGAAGTGTCCATCTCTTCGGTCATTTCAATCTCCAAATCACAGGGATTTACAAAAAAACGATCCCCACAAAATCACTTAAGAACGATTCTTACCCATCCCTTACAAACCAATTATCAATCAGTTCAGGGATCGCTCAATTCCCAATCACTAACTTTATAATTAGAACCGGAAATCATGTTCGAATCAAGCGAAATTTAAAGTAAACAATAATCATCAATTGCCGGGACCCAATTTAACGCCCCTATCCCCCCGCGTTGTACTTCGAGCTTATCTCCTCCGGATCAAGCCCGAGGGCCTTGGCGTAAGCCTTTAAAAAACCCTTGAGGAACACCGGGGCGGGAAAGCTTTTGAAATTTTCGCTTTCTATGGCCTCCAGATATGCTTTCTTCACCTTGGTCATTGCCGATATCTCGTCCAGCGACGCCCCTCTGGCCAGCCGGATATTGCGAAGGTGGGAGCCTGATATGGCGCCGGAGGTGAAGGCCGGATTGACCGTGGGCTCCTTGCGCCTTGAAACTGCGCCGTTGCCTCCTTCCACTCTTGCAGGCTGATGCTCGGCATGGCTCCCATCCGGACCGGAGGCGGCTTTCGGGCCGATTCGGCCATGATCCCCGGATTCGCGCATCGTGGCGTCATATTCAGCCCGCCGGGCGGCGTCGGTCAGCGTGTCATACGCCTCCTGTATCCGCCGCGCGATCCATTCCCTCTCAACCTCGGAGATGGCGCCGCAGCACGCCCTGGAGTTCTCCGCATACACCGACGTCAGGTGCATGTACGCCCGCTCAACCTCGTCCTGCCTGGCGGAATACGGCAGGTTAAGCAGGGCGTAGTGGTCCAGTGTCCTTACGTCGGCCGGTTTCATGCGTTGATAAGGTTGAGCTGCTGGACCTTCGCCCGCATCTTTTCGGATACGCGGCCCAGTATGTCCTTGAGGACGAGGTTGAAACAGGCGGTGGTCTCGCTCTTCTCGTATTCGCGGATAAAAGGCCTCCCGCGCCTTGCGGACAAGGTGGCCCTGTCGTCGTATGGGATGTGCCCGGAGTAGGACATCTCCAGCCCGTAGAATTTCTTCACTATCTCGCAAATGGAATGGCCGATGTACCTGTCATGATGGTCCCTCGCCATGTTCACCACAAGGTAAAGGTCCATGCCGTAAAGGTTTCTCTCCATGCGCATGGCCTGCGCCGGATCCATCTTGGCGATCTTCTCGAGCGCCCCTTCCACGGCCGCCACAAGGTTGCCCTCCTTGCGGCTTTCCAGGTATTCGTCCACGATCTGCTCGAAAAGCGGCCTGTCCGCCGACGCTTTGAGCCTGCGGTACACAGCCGCCCGGATGAAACGGTAGGCAAGCTCTATGGCGGCAGGCTCCGGGGTGATGACGATCACCCCCGCGTCCGACTCCAAAAACAGGTCCACCCCGTTGAAGTTGACCCCGGGCCCGATGTCCACAAGAAGATGGTCGCACTTCAAGGTCTTCATGCGCTTGATGATCTTTGATTTTAGCGCATAACTTATGTTGGCCGCCGTCAGGAAGTCCGCCGCCGCCGGAAGAAGGCTAAGATGCTTTACCGGCGACGGGACCAGCAGGTCCGCAAGGTCGGCCACGTCCCCCCGGGTGAAATCCGAAAGTGTCTTTGTGGGGGGCTTGATACCAAGGGCCGAATGGGCGTTTGCAGAACCAAAGCCGCCATCGAAGAGGACAACCTCGCTCCCCTCTTTGGCCAGCGAGATGGCCAGGTTTGCGGCGATGAACGTCTTGCCGCACCCCCCTTTGCCCCCGCCGAAAGTCCAGATTATTTTTTCCAGCCCGGCTTCGATGTCCGACAAGATGAGTTTTTCTCCATGGCGGGCGATCCCCGCCCATGCCCCGAATTTGAATGGTGAGGCGCCACTTGCGTCCACACCCCATCCAAGTTTAATACATCCTATATTATCAAACGAGTCGAAGCAAATGTATAATTTACAGTGATACGAATATGGACAAATCAACCTTCTCTCTTTTCCCGGGTGATTTACGGCAACCGATTTGCCCGAATTGGTCTCATCCGATGACCGTTGCGCGCGTCTTTATCATTTTCAATCCGCGCATATTGTATTACCATTAAACGCTCTCAAGCGAAATGGGCGCATGGGACACTCTTCTACCTGACATTTGTGAAATCCAGGCAATCGATAACCACAAGATGGGCAATTTCCCGCCGCTGACACCAGGGACCAAGGCCATTATTGCCGCGCTCCTGGCTCTTGCGCTGTATTGGACACACTTCATCTTTTTCAGAACCGTGGACTTCCATGCGGCAAACTCCATGTCCGGCGATTTCTGGAGCGATAAAAATAGCTTTACCGCCAGCTTGAAGGATGAATTCATCCCCCAACAACTTCCCGGCCCGATGGACATTTGGGCAGGCGGTGAAGAAAAAGAGCTATTGGTGGAGGCGCCTTGTTTCTGGCGAGGCGCTGTGGTGAATATACATTTTTACGACACGCACGAGGCCTTTCCGCCCACGCTGTCCATTTCGGCGGATGGAGCGCCTCTCGGCAGGTTCCAGTTGGAAAAAGGCAAAGGGCTTTCCGCCGGGAAATGGTTTACGGAAGGGAAACGTTCAAAGGTTGAAGTCCCGCCATTCGCCTGCGGCTGGCCGGCCGCCAATGTAATACTTTCCATCCGCAACGTTGGCGGATCATGGGGGGCGATGGAAAAAATATCAATTCACCCGGTTGCCGGAATACTGGAATACTCCCTCCTCGCCGCTGGGTGGATTCTGGCGGCCTTAATTTCCATTTACGTTTTCAGGAGCCGAGCCGAAAAAATAAGCGCTCCCGAAGGACCGGCGATTATTTCCGGCACGTCCTTGTGGCTTGCCGCCATCGCGGTTGGTGGTGGCGGCGTCTTGTCTCTGCTTGCGCTTTATCTGGCGCATGACCCCGATCTTGGAAACTCTTTCTCCATCCCGTTTTTCCTTTGGAGAGTTCCGCTGACGCTTTTCGAAGCTTACGCAAAATACAAACTCGAGACGCTGGCCTTTTTATTCGCCGCAAACCTTCTCCTTTGGCGGTGGGGGGCGCGGCGGATGGATATACACCACAAGTTTGCGATCGCATCCCTGCTAATGGCTTCGCTGGCCGTGTTGATGGCGTGGAACCTGCGCGGAGCATGGGGGGCGGTGGACAGGCAGGTGGACTCCAGCTCCTACATCAACGCTCAACCCGCCAGGACATATCTGTACCCGGCGTTTATCCACGCCTTCACAGGAGGTAATATCGCTGGCGGAGCGGAAAAAGAAAGGGGGGCGCTTGTGAATGTGGCCAGGGGGCAAAAGCTTGTGGCGGCCGCCGCGTTCCTGTTTTTCATCGTCTGCCTGACGCTTTACGCACCCCCGGCGCTTACGGCTCCGCTGGGACTATATCTGTGGCTTGGCGGATATGTCACGCCATTGAGCTCTATATTGACGGAGCCTTTGGCGCAGGCGTGGATATTCCTTCTGGCCGGGGTGTTCGCCCTCTTTGCAAGATACGGCGTGGCTCCACTTATTCCGCTGGCGGGGCTATTGTGCGGCATCGGCTATCTGATCAGGCCGGCGGAGATATTCATGATCGTTCTTCCGGCCGTGATGATTTTTATGTTGTGGCGGCGCAAGGGGATCAAAGGAACGTGGTCAAGCGCCTCCATCGCCATTGCATTATTCGCCGCCGCCGTTCTTTCCCAGATAATTTGTACGTTCACAACATACGGAGTCCTCACCCCTTCACCGATGTACAACCAGCAGCGGATGGCGTTCGCGCTGCAGGTGGCGGAACCTTCGGACATTGGCCTGATGCCGGACGAATTGAGCGGATTGTTTTTCAAACGCTCCCTGGAAAGAAAGCATGTTGAGGACAAAAGCTTCCGGGGAAGCCGGGACCCGAAGAAAGTTGCGGCGTTCGAATATCTGGACACCAACGTTTATCAGGTGGCCTATCCTGTGGCGCGTGAAATATTGAAAGGTCATGGGCTGGAACCTGGCGCCGCAAACTTTAACGAACTGTTCGGCAAAGTGAGCGGGCCAATCCTGGCCCGGCATTGGGACAAGCGCGGGGCGATATTCATCGAATCGCTCAACTGGGCGTTGTATGAAGAGACTTTCAACCTTGCCCGGAAAGGGGCCTTGAACTGGTTTATCGGGCTTTTCATGATCGCCCTCATCCTCGCCTGCAGGGAGCATGCGGCCATTTCGCTTGGATTGATGCTGGCCCACGCCGCGAATATCATCGTGATTTGCATGTACAACTTCCCCATGCCAAGATATTACGAACTGACCGAGTTCGCGTTTCCCGCGTCGCTTGTCCTGATGGCGTATTCGATCCTGCGCAAGGCGGAGGAGAAGGTGTTCCGGCTGGCCACTGATAGCGCGTCAATTTGATTTAAGTTGTCATGTTGAGCGAAGCGAAACATCCCCCTCAGCTTGCTGTTTCGATGATACTCAAAGGAGATTCTTCGGCTTCGCCTACAGAATGACAAACTGAAGCGCCACCGGCGCCTTAAATTGATTGATAGGCCGTGCGCCGGGGAATATACTTGAATTTGTTTAAAGAGCTGTCCGGCCCCGCGTCAAAAGCGCAATGGGCCATTTTGCAAATTGGAGGTATATGAAATTCATCGTTTCGGCCTGTGATCTGGCCAAAGTCAAAACAGAAGGTCTTGTGGTCCCGATGTTCGAGGGGGAAAAGATAGCAGGAGATATCAAGACGCTGGACGGGGCGCTTGGGGGCTTTATCGCCCGGTCGGCCAAGAACGGCGTGTTCGAGGGGAAATATGGCCAGTCGCTTTCCACCGACTCTTTGGGAAACGCGCCAGCCGGCAAAATAACGCTTGCCGGCATGGGCAAACGGGAGGAACTTACGCTTGAAAGGGTGCGCCAGGCGGCCGGAGGATCCGCTAGGACGATGCGCAACGCCGGGATCCGGAATTTTGCGACCGGCCTTGCCATGATACGCCCCGGCGGGGTGGACGAACAGTCCGTGGCGCAGGCGGTGGCCGAGGGGACGACGCTGGCTTTGTATTCTTTCGAGAATTTCAAATCGGAAAAGTCCAAAAAGAAAATCGAAAACATCCTTGCCGCCGCGCGCTCGAAAAGCGACGAGCCAAGGCTTCAAAAAGGGGTGGACAAAGGGGTGATCCTGGCCGAGGCGGCATGCATGGCGCGCGACCTTATCAACCTTCCGGGCAACGTGGTCACCCCCACATATCTTGCGGAGAAGGCGCGGGAGACCGCGAACAAGTACCGGCTCAAATGCACGGTGTTCGGCCCGAAGGAGATCGAGAAGCGCAAGATGGGGGGCCTTATGGCCGTGGCGAAGGGAAGCCGTCAGCCCGCCCGTTTCATCATCCTTGAATATATGAAGGGGCCGAAGAATCAAAAGCCGGTGGCTCTCGTGGGCAAGGGGCTAACGTTCGACACCGGCGGAATATCCATAAAGCCGTCGGAGCGTATGGAGGAGATGAAGGCGGACATGTCCGGCGGGGCGGCGGTGATCGGGGCCATCCGCGCGGCGGCGGCCTTGAAGCTCAAGGCGAACATCGTGGGGCTTATCCCCTCCACGGAGAACATGCCCGGCGGCTCCGCCACAAAACCGGGAGACGTGGCCACATCCCTTTCCGGCGTGACCATGGAGATAATCAACACCGACGCGGAAGGAAGACTCATCCTCTCCGACGCGCTGGCCTATTCAAAAAAGTTCGATCCGGACTGCGTGGTGGACATCGCCACCCTCACCGGGGCCTGCATGGTGGCGCTGGGCTACTACGCATCCGGCCTGTTCGGCAACGACGACCAGCTCATCGAGCAGATCCGCGAGGCGGGCGAGGCCACCGGGGAGCGCTGCTGGCCCATGCCGCTGTGGCCGGAGTATGAAGAACAGATAAAAAGCGAAGTGGCGGACATAAAGAACGTGGGGCCGCGCTGGGGGGGCGCCATCACTGCGGCGGCCTTTCTAAAAAAACACGTCTCCGGCAAATGGGCGCATCTGGACATCGCCGGGACCGCGTACAACACCGAAAAGGGCCGCCCGTACCTTTCATACGGCGGCGTCGGGATCGGAGTGCGCCAGATGATAAGCTTCATCGAAAAGAGGCTCGGCCTTTAAGTTGCACGAGATGTCCATCGCCATGAACGTGGCGCGGATAGTGGAGAACGAGGCGCGGGAGAAAAACGCCGCCCGGGTGACGAGCGTCACCGTGGACCTGGGCGAACTTTCGGGCGTGGCCGCCGAAGCGCTGGAGTTTTGTTACGAGGCCGCTGTCAAAGGGACACTGGCGGAAGGGAGCAGGCTTATTATAAACAGGATCGCCCCGCAGGCGGTATGCTCCGGGTGCCAGGAGAAGTTTTCGCCGCAGGCGGCGTTCTTCGAATGCCCCAGGTGCGGCGAGTTTGGCGCGAAGCTTGCCGCAGGCGAGGAGCTTTGTGTGCGTGAAATGGAAATCGGATAATGACGCAGGTAGTGCAGGTCAAAAAGGACGTCCTTTCGAAAAACGCGCGGATCGCGGAGGAGAACCGCCGCATATTCGCATCGAGGGGCCTTTCGGTGATAAATTTCGTAAGCTCCCCCGGCGCCGGGAAAACAACCCTGCTCCAGCGGACCATAAACGATTTGAAAGCCAAGACCGGCTTTGCCGTGATCGAAGGGGACCAGGAGACGGACAACGATGCGAAAAAAATCGCTCAGACCGGGGTCCCCGTGGTGCAGGTGAACACCTTGTCCGCCTGCCATCTGGACGCGGAGATGACCCGCAGGGGCTTTGATTCGCTTAAGCTGGACGGCGCGGCAATGCTGCTCATCGAAAACGTGGGCAACCTCGTCTGCCCCGCCTCCTACGACCTTGGGGAGAAGATGAAGGTGGTGGTGATGTCCGTAACGGAAGGCGAGGACAAGCCGTTAAAATACCCGAAGATGTTCCGCGTCTCCTCCGCGCTGGTGATGACCAAGGCGGACCTTCTGCCGCATGTTGATTACGACCTGGCCATGGCCGTGGATTACGCGAAAAAGGTGAATCCGTCCCTTGCGGTGTTCACCGTGTCCGCCAAAACAGGCGAGGGGCTGGGGGCGTGGTACGATTTCCTGCTGTCGCAGCGCCATGAGCCATGATCCGGCCCTGGTACGAAATGTCATAACCGTAACAGGCGTCGTCCAGGGGGTGGGCTTCCGCCCTTTCATTTTCAACCTCGCCGCAAGGCTCGGCGTTTGCGGCCACGTGCAAAACACATCGCGCGGGGTGGAAATCGAGGCGGAAGGGAATTCCGGCGCTGTTGAATCTTTCGAGCGGGCCATAACGGAAAACGCTCCGCCGCTGGCCCATATTGTTTCCATCCAGTCGCGAAATACGGCCGCGCTGGGAACTAACGGGTTCTCAATAGCGGAGAGCAGATCGGACGCCGCAAAGCTTATCTCCGCCCCGCCGGACTCGGACGTTTGCGACGACTGCCTCCGCGAGATGTTCGATCCGGCGGACAGGCGCCACCGATATCCGTTCATCAACTGCGTCAACTGCGGCCCGCGTTTCACCATCATAACGTCCGTGCCATACGACAGGCCGAACACCACGATGTCACACTTCGCCATGTGCAACGAATGCCGCGCCGAATACGGCAATCCGGCTGACCGGCGTTTCCACGCGCAACCTGTCGCATGCCCCGCGTGCGGCCCGAAGCTTGATTTGCGAGACGGCGGTTTCAACGTGATCCAATGCGCCGACCCTGTGAAGGAGACTATCGCAATACTGGCCGATGGGCGCGTGGTGGCGATCAAGGGGATCGGCGGGTATCACCTGGCCGTGGACGCTCTCAACGATGAATCAGTCGCCACCTTGCGCCAGCGCAAGCGCCGCGACGAAAAACCGTTCGCAATAATGGCCGGCTCTGTTGAAACGCTGAAACGTTTCGCGCATGTCTCCGGAAAGGAGGAGGCGCTTTTAAAAAGCCGCCCCCATCCCATCACGCTTTTGCGGAAGACCGGCGATTCCGTGATGGCCGCAGTGGCCCCGCGCAACAAATTGATCGGCGCCATGCTCCCCTACTCTCCTCTCCATCATCTGCTTTTCGACAATGCTCCTTTCGGCGCGCTGGTGATGACCAGCGCCAACGTGAGCGACGACCCCATCGTCCACACGGAAGATGACGCGCGTGACCGCCTCGCCGGGATCGCGGATTATTACCTCACGCACGACCGCCCCATCCACAACCGCGCCGACGATTCCATCGAAAAGGTGATGGACACCGGTCCTGTCATAATCCGCAGGTCGCGCGGCTACACCCCTGTCCCGGTGATGCTGGACAAGGAATATCCGGACATCCTTGCGGTGGGGGGCGAATTGAAAAACACCTTCTGCGTCGTCAAGGGGGACAGGGCGTACATAAGCCAGCACAACGGCGACCTTAAATACGAGTCCGCAATGGAAGCCTTCAAGGACGGCGTTGGGCGGATGCTCGATATCCTTGGCGCAAAACCGGAGGCGGTGGCCTTTGACATGCACCCCGATTACATGAGCGGCCATTTCGCCAGGGAGATGGACATCCCGGTCAAACACGGCGTTCAGCACCACCACGCCCACTTCGCCTCGCTGATGGCTGAAAAACATTTTGACGGCGAAGGGATCGGTATAATTTTCGACGGCACGGGATACGGCGCGGACGGGGCCATATGGGGTGGTGAATTTCTTACCGGCGGCGCGCGGGGGTTCAAAAGGCTCGGCGCCACGCGGCCCGTCCCTCTTTTGGGTGGCGACATGGCCGTGAAGGAGCCATACAGGATCGCGCTGGCCGTGCTTTTCGATCTTTTTGAAAATGACCTCCCGCCGCTTCCGCTGCAATGGCTCCGGGAGTTGGACTCAAATCGCATAGACTTGTTCCGCTCGATGGCCAAGCGAAGTGTCAACGCTCCTCTTTCCCACGGGATGGGCCGGATGTTCGACGCGGCCGCGGCGCTTTGCGGCGTGCGCCACATCTCCTCTTTCGAGGGGCAGGCGGCCATGGAGCTTGAAATGGCGGTTGCCAAGGGTGGGTTTGAAAGTTATCCTTTCTGGATAGAGCCTTATCTGGACATCGCGGCGCTGGATTTATCGCCCTCGTTCCGCGCCATCACCGGTGATCTGATTAAGGGGGTTCCGGCGGGGGTGATGGCGGCAAGGTTCCATGAGACCGTGGCGCGGGGAGCTTTGGCGATGACAAAGCAAATCCGCGATAAAACGGGGCTTGATGACGTTTTCCTTTCGGGCGGCGTGTTCCAGAACTCCGTGCTGACGGATAGGCTGAAATTTATTCTCGATGCTGAGGGTTTCAGGGTCTTCACCCATGGCCGGGCCCCGTCCAACGACGGCGGCATATCGCTCGGCCAGGCCCTCATCACCGCAAAAATGATAGGATGATTCAAGAAGGAGGGGGGACAGATGTGCGTAGCGGCGCCGATGAAGGTTGTGGAGGTGGGCGAATACAGTTGTGTGGCGGAGATAGACGGAGTCCGCAAGAGCGCCAGCATCATCGCTTTGGAAGAGGTGAAGGTTGGTGATTACATAATGGTGCACGCAGGATTGGCGATATCAAAGCTTGATCCGGCGTCCGCTGAGGAAACATTGCGGCTGATGCGGGAAATAGTCGCCACGGAGAAGCGCAACGATGAAATACATTGATGAATTCCGCGACGGCGCGCTGGCCAGAAAGCTTGTTGCCGACCTGGAAATCGAAGCGGAGAGGCTGTCCCGGCGCGTGACGCTTATGGAAGTATGCGGAACGCACACGATGGCGATATACCGGCACGGGTTAAAGCCGCTGTTCCCGGAGAAGGTGCGTCTTGTTTCCGGCCCCGGCTGCCCTGTGTGCGTGACGCCGGCCGGATATGTGGACATGGCGATAACGCTGGCGCGCACGCCTGGAGTTATCATCACCACCTTTGGCGACATGCTCAAGGTCCCCGGATCGCAGACGTCGCTTGTGAAAGAGCGAGGGGCCGGGCGGGACGTGCGTGTGGTCTATTCACCAATGGACGCGGTGGAGACCGCAAAATCCAGCCCGGACAAGGAAGTTGTCTTCCTCGGAGTCGGCTTTGAGACCACCGCCCCGTCTGTGGCGGCGGCGATATTGACGGCAAAACGTGAAGGTGTGAAGAATTTTACCGTTCTGGCCTCCCACAAGGTGATGCCCGAGCCGATGGAGGCCTTGACCAAAGGTGAACTGAAGATAGACGGCTACATATGCCCGGCGCACGTCTCCGCGATAATCGGTGAGCGCGGATACAGGCGGCTGGCGGAAGTGTACGGCGTGCCGTGCGTGATAACAGGATTTGAGCCGCTGGACATGTTGCGAGGCGTCATCATGCTCGTCCGGCAGATCGCCGAAGGGCGGGCCGTGGTGGAGAACGAATATTTCCGGGTGGTGAAGCCTGAAGGTAACGTGAAGGCGCAGGCGATATTGGCCGACGTGTTCGAAAAATCCAACGCTGTGTGGCGCGGATTGGGCCCGATACCGGACAGCGGGCTTGCCATATCGCCAAGGTATGAATCGTATGACGCGATGAAGAAGTTCAAGCTAAGCGAGCCGGACGTGCGGGAGAACCCCGCCTGCCTTTGCGGCGAGATATTGAAAGGGCTCAAAGAGCCGCTCGATTGCGGGCTTTTCGCCACGGCATGCACACCGGAGAACCCGGTGGGCGCATGCATGGTCTCTTCCGAAGGGACGTGCGCGGCGGAGTTCCGGTATGGAGAGAGGAGCAGGGCCAATGCGTGACGATATGATACTGCTCGGCCACGGCTCCGGCGGGCAGATGACCCATGATCTGGTGAATAAAGTAATACTCCCGCTCATCCACGAAGGACGCGAGGCTCCTGAACAGGAGGATTCCACACCGCTCACCCTTCCCACCGGCGAAATCCGCTTCACCACCGACAGCTACGTGGTGGACCCGATAATCTTCCCCGGCGGGGACATCGGAGACCTGGCGGTGAACGGCACTATAAACGACCTTGCGATGGGTGGAGCGGTCCCCTTTGCGTTAAGCCTCGGATTCATTCTCGAAGAGGGGCTTTTGATGGACGATTTTACGAAAGTGTTGCGCTCCATCGGCCGGGCGGCGCGGGAGGCGGGGATACAGGTGGCGTGCGGGGACACGAAGGTGGTGCCACGGGGGCGTGGCGATAAGATTTTTATTAACACATCCGGGGTGGGCCTTGCGCGCAACGGCCTGCGGCCTGGATCCGCGGCGGTGAGACCCGGCGACAGGCTCATCATCAACGGCACGGTGGGGGACCACGGAGTCACCATCATGTCCATGCGCGAGGGATTGAAGTTTGAATCGCCGGTGAAAAGCGACACGGCGGCTCTCCACACGTTGGTGGACGCGCTTGTGAAGGCCGGGGTGGAGATACGCGCCATGCGAGACCCCACGCGCGGCGGGCTTGCCACAGTGGCTGTGGAGATCGCGGAAGCTTCCGGGGTGCACATACGCCTCGACGAAACCGCCATCCCCGTGAACAAGCATGTGGCGGCGGCCTGTGAGATATTGGGGCTGGATCCGCTGATGGTGGCCAACGAGGGGAAAATGGTGTTAGTCACGCCGGAGCGCGACGCGAAGAAGGCGCTTGATGTGATGCGCTCGCACCCACTGGGGAGGGACGCGGCGATGATCGGCGAGGCTTTGGAGACTGACGGGCGGGCCAAGGTGACGCTCACCTCATACGCCGGCGGCGCCAGGATGGTGAACAAACTTCCGGGCGAATTATTGCCGAGGATTTGCTGAAGTAAAAAAGCGCGTCCCTTTTCAGGAACGCGCCTTCGATGAATTGTTCGAAACGGGCCTTAAGCCGCCGGAGCCGACCCGGTGGAACGTTTCTCCCCTTTCGCGTGGCCGCGATAGTTGCGCGTGGCGGCGAACTCGCCGAGCTTGTGCCCCACCATGTTCTCCGTGACGTACACAGGGATGAACTTGCGCCCGTTGTGCACGGCGAATGTCACCCCGACGAATTCCGGGGTGATTGTCGACCTGCGGGACCAGGTCTTGATTATCTTCTTGTCCCCGGCGGCGGCGGCCTCTTCCACCTTCTTCTGGAGGGAAACCTCCACATACGGCCCTTTTTTAAGCGATCGTGACATTTTTTTCCCTTATTTGCCGCGCTGTTTGACTATCAGTTTGGAGGAAGCCTTCTTGCGCTTCCTGGTCTTGAATCCCTTTGTCGGCTTGCCCCACGGGGTCACCGGATGGCGCCCGCCGGAGGTCTTTCCTTCACCGCCGCCGTGCGGATGGTCCACCGGATTCATGGCCACGCCGCGCACCTTCGGCCGCTTGCCAAGCCAGCGGGAGCGCCCGGCCTTGCCGATGGTGACACCCTCGTGGATAGCGTTGCCTACGGCGCCGACGGTGGCCCTGCACATGATTGGAGCCTTGCGCACCTCGCCGGACTTAAGCCTTATAAGCGCCGTGTCCCCTTCCTTGGCCATAAGCTGGGCCGAAGTGCCGGCCGAACGGATCATCTTCGCCCCTTTGCCGGGAATCATCTCCACGCAATGGATGATCGCGCCCAGCGGTATGGACTTTAACGGCAACGCGTTGCCGGTCTTTATCTCCACCCCTTCGCCGGACATGAGCGAATCGCCCACCTTCAGGCCTTCCGCGGCTATGATGTAGCGCTTCTCGCCGTCCGCGTAATTGAGCAATGCGATGTTGGCGGTGCGGTTCGGATCATACTCGATGGTGGCCACGGCCGCCGGGATCCCGTCCTTGTTCCGAAGGAAATCGATCACGCGGATGCGGCGCTTGTGCCCGCCGCCGCGCCTGCGCATGGTGATGCGGCCAAGGTTGTTCCTGCCGGCCGACTGGAATTTCGATTTGAGAAGGCCCTTCTCCGGGCTATCCGCAGTGATCTCGTCGAAGTTCATCCCGACCCTGCCGCGCATGGCGGGCGATGTCGGCTTGTATTTCTTTAGCGCCATTTACTTAAACCTTCTTTCCTACACCTGGTCGAATACTTCGATGGTCTGGCCCTCGGCGATGGTCACCACCGCTTTTTTCCAGTCCGGCCTGCGCCCCTCGGTCTTGCCGAGCCTCTTGCGCTTGCCTTTGACGTTTATTATGTTCACCTTGTCCACCTTCACCTTGAACACTTCCTCCACGGCCTTCTTGACCTCGGTCTTGTTGGCCCGGCTGTCCACGGAGAACGTTATCTTGTTGGCGTTGTCTTTCGCGTCGCTCGCCTTCTCGGTGATGATCGGGCGGCGGATAAGGTCGTGCGGTTGTCTTTTCATTTGGCCAGCCTTTCCTGTATCTTGCCCAGCGCGTCCTTTGTCATGACGATGTGGTCCGCGTTGACAAGGTCGAACACGTTGATGGCGGCCGCCTGAAGCAGTTTGACGTCCGGAAGGTTGCGGAAACCAAGCTCCACGTTCTTGTCCTTGCCGTCCACCACGATGAGCGTCTTGCCGGAAAGGCCCAGCTTGCCCAAAAGGGCCGCGGCCTTTTTCGTCTTGGCGGCCTCAAGTGCTATCCCATCCACCACCATGATGACGTTTTCCTTGGCCCTGGCGGTCAGGGCGGAGCGCAACGCCCCTTCCCTCGCCTTCTTGGGCATGGTGTATCCGTAGTCGCGCGGCCTGGGCCCGAACACCGTGCCGCCCCCCCGGAAAAGGGGCGAACGGGTGGAACCGGCGCGGGCGCGGCCCGTGCCTTTTTGCTTCCACGGCTTTGCGCCGCCGCCGCGAACCTCGTCGCGCTCCTTGACCTTGTGGGTGCCCGCGCGGCGCGAGGCCAACTGGCTTACCACCACGTCGTGGACCAGATGGGCCTTCACTTCCACCTCGAAAACCGAGGGGGCAAGCTCCACTTCGCCCACTTTCTTCTTCTTCGCGTCTATTATGTCCAATAACATTGCTTACTTCCCGCTCTTCTTCTTGGAAGCCTTCAGCGGGTTCACAAACTTCGCCTCGGTCTTCACTTTTTCACGTTTCTCGCGCCTGTCCGAACGCTCCACAACCACAAGGTTGCCGGCAGCCCCGGGAACCGAACCCTTCACGAGCACCAGGTTCTTCTCCGGGAATATCTTCACAAGCTCAAGGTTGAGCGCCTTGACCTTCTCGCTTCCCAAGTGTCCGGGCATTTTCTTGCCCTTCATTATCCGGCCAGGCCACTCCCTCATGCCGATGGAGCCGCCATGCCGGAAAAACTCGTGTGTGCCGCGGCTGGCAGGGAACCCCTTGAAGCCGTAGCGCTTCATCACGCCCTGGAACCCCTTGCCTTTGCTCACCCCGGTGATCGAAAGGTAATGGGCGCCGTCCAGAACGCTGGTTGTCACCACGTCACCCGCCTTTAGCTCCACACCCTTGTCAAACCTGAATTCCTTCAGGTACCGGTGGGCCTTCACCCCGGCCTTGGCGCAATGCCCGGCCAGCGGTTTGGCGATCTTTTTCTTGTCCTTCTTCTCCAGCGGCTCGAAAGCCAGCTGCACCGCCGAATATCCGTCCTTCTCGGCGGTCTTCACCTGCACCACGGGGCACGGCCCAAGCTCGAGCACCGTCACGGGTATCTCGTCCCCGCTCTCGGCGTACACCTGGGTCATCCCCAGCTTCTTTCCTATAAGTCCGTTCATCGTAAAGCTTCCAGCCTTCCTTTTTCGACTACAGCTTGATCTCGATGTCAACCCCGGAGGACAAGTCCAGCTTCATCAGCGCGTCCACCGTCGTCGGCAACGGGTCCATAATGTCTATAATCCGCTTGTGAGTCCGTATCTCGAACTGCTCACGCGATTTCTTGTCCACGTGCGGCGAGCGCAGGACCGTCCAACGGTTGCGGACGGTGGGCATCGGAATCGGCCCGATCACCCGCGCGCCCGACCGCTTCACGGTCTCCACTATCTCCTGCACGCTCTGGTCGAGCACCCTGTGATCGTAGGCCTTCAGCCTGATCCTTATCTTCTGCCCAGCGCTAATTGTCGTCATTTGATAGATCCTACTCCAAAACTTCCGTTATCACACCCGCGCCCACGGTGCGTCCGCCCTCGCGGATCGCGAACCTAAGCTCTTTTTCCATCGCGATTGGCGTGATCAGCTCAACGCTTATAGACACGTTGTCGCCGGGCATCACCATC